>OMRS01000096.1 GCA_900313545.1 uncultured Eubacteriales bacterium
CGCGTTCCACACCGTCTGGTAGTAATTGGTGCCGGGCAGGACGATGGCCACGTTCTGGGTTCTGCGTTTCAGCCCGGATGCCATAGGATTGGGCTGGTATCCCAGTTCCTCCGCAATCCGGCGGATTCGCTCCCGGGTCTTCTCACTGACGCCCTTCTTTCCGTTGAGCGCCTGGTGCACCGTACTGATGGAGACCCCAGCCTTATCGGCCACATTCAGAATGGTCACTTTCTGACTCACGACAATCCTCCCCTGCAGGCACATTTCCTGACGATTTCAGGGAATCACTTTCCCCGCACAGCATAATATCATTCTCCATCAAGTTCTTTCAAGACAGAAAGGAAAAAGGACATGAACATCACTTCCCTTTCCGGCAAAGCCGGCATTGTTACCGGCGGCAGCAGCGGAATCGGTTTTCAGGTCGCCAATGTGCTGGCTGAAAACGGTGCTGCCGTATATGTCATCAGCCGCACGGGCGCTCCAAAGGCCGGTGAAGGCGAGAGCGCACCCGGGGTCCATCACCTGAAAGGCGACATTTCCGACCACGCCGCCATGGAGTCCCTCATCGCGGAGATTGCCGAACGTCATGGCGGTGTCCTGGATTTTCTCATCAACAACGCCGGCATCTCCTTCAAATCACGGGCTGAGGATTTTCCCGAGGACCGCTTTGACGCCATCATGGACACCAACGTCAAGTATGTCTTCTATATGAGCACCCTGTGTTATCCCTATCTCAAGAAAAGCCCCGGCAAGGGCAGAATCATCAATATCACCAGCATGTCCGCGCACCTGGGGTTCTCCCTGGTGGTCCCCTACTGTGCAAGCAAGGGCGCCGTACTGGCCATGACGCGCGGATTGGCCGTGGAATGGGCGCAGGACAACATCTGCGTCAACAGCATCGCCCCGGGATGGTTCAGGAGCAAACTGACCGCCCAGATTGTCGACGAGGAACGTGAACGCAAAATTCTGGGCCGCATGCCCCTGCACGCCTATGGAGACACCCGCGACCTTGGCGCCATGGCCGCCTTCCTGTGCGGGGATCACGCTGCATACATCACCGGTCAGGATTTTGCCCTGGACGGCGGCGCACTGGCATTCGGCTACTGAAACAGGAGAAAGAATATGGACAGGATTCCCACCGCCTTTGTCATCACTGCGGCAGACAATGTGGCAACCGCGCTTTCTCCCCTTGACTGCGGTCCCGTTACTCTGCTGGGGGACACGGAGGTTTCTTCCATTACAGCCACCTGCGAGATTCCCCAGGGACACAAGATCGCTCTGCGGAACATTTCCGCGGGAGAAAACATCCTCAAGTACGGCATTCCCATCGGAAGAGCCACCGCAGACATTCCTGCAGGAAGCTGGGTCCACCTGCATGTGATGCGGAGCAACTATGACGAGCGCAGCAGTCATCTGGACCTTCAAACAGGTGCGCCAAAGGATACGAAATATGAATAAGACGACATGGATGGGATATGCCCGTCAAAACGGTTCCAAAGGGATTCGCAACCGCCTGGTGGTCATGTATACCGTCAAGTGTGCGGAATTTGTTGCCCGGGAACTGGTCCGCCTGAGCAACAGCCCTGATGTGGAGCTGATCGGCTTTGACGGCTGCACGGACAACCAGTACGCGGTACGGCAGATGATCAGCCTGATCCGCCATCCCAATGTGGGAGGCATTCTGGCCGTGGGACTGGGATGCGAATACATGCAGCCGGAATGGCTGTGTAACATCGCCCGGGAAGAGGGAAAGGTCTGCAACTGGTTCTTCATCCAGCAGCAGGGCGGCACCCGGGCTACCATTGAGGTAGGCATCGCCTGGATCCGGGAAGCCCTGGAGATTCTCTCCCACACGCCCCGGGTGGAAATGTCCCTCTCGGACCTGGTCATCGGCGCCGAATGCGGCGGAAGCGACTACACCAGCGGGCTGGCAGGCAATGTGGTGGTCGGACGTTTCTTTGATGATCTGGTCGATCGGGGAGGCACCGCGATTTTTGAAGAGATCGTCGAGGCCGTCGGGCTGGACTGGTACCTCACATCCCGAGCCGCCTCCGAAGAGGTCAGGCGACAGATCCAGTACACCTATGACAAGGCCCTCGAATACTGCCGGCATGCGCAGCAGTATTCCATCTCGCCCGGCAATTTTGCCGGAGGCCTGAGCACCATCGAGGAAAAAAGCATGGGTGCAGTGGTCAAAAGCGGAAGCCGTCCCATTCAGGGGGTGCTCAAGGTTTCTTCTCCGGTACCCCATCCGGGGCTCTGGCTGCTGGATTCCACTCCGGATCCGTATTTCATGGACTTTGGCATCACCAATCCCAGTGATAACGAAGGTCTTCTGGACCTTACCTCCTGCGGGGCACACCTCGTCTTTCTGGTGACAGGCCGCGGAAACGTGGTGGGAAATGCCATAGCCCCCTGCATCAAGATTACCGGAAACAGCGACACCTTCGAGCATATGCAGGAAGACATGGACTTCAATGCCGGAAAAACCCTGGACGGACGCCAGACGATGACGCAGAACATGGAAGAGCTTCGGGATCTGGTCATCCGGGTGGCCTCCGGGTCCCCCAGCAAGAGCGAAGCCCTTGGCCATAAGGAGTTCCATATCATCTACAAGTATCAGGAAAAAGAGGTCCCTCCCTGCAGGGCCTGATTTTCTCTCCTCTATCAGACGCGCCCCGGGAAATTCCCGGGGCGCGTCTTGTTTATCTGTCAGATGCCTTCTTCATCAAGCTTCATCATTTCACTGGCAAATTCCCGCTGATAGCTTTTTTCTTCATTTCGGAGCCTGGTTTCAAGTTTTCGGGCCTCCTCCGAAGATAATTCCCTCGCGGAAATCCAGGTCAGCTGGGATACCGCACGGTCCGTCCTGATCACGACCTGTTCATAGACCGGTCCGATCATCAGCAGCCGCATGGCTTTTTCCGGTCCGATCAGGCCACTGGTCAGTATTCCCATCGTGTCATACAAGGTGTCATTTGCTACAGGTCCGATGATGACATCCGCCTGGATTGGGTCCGGTCTGAAGTGGCGGTTTCCATAGAGCGTCTCAAACCACTCCCGTCCGCGGATCAGGCGACGGACCTGAAGACCGTCCAAAGACAGATCATAAACATTGATCCATGTTTGTTCAGCCCTCGTTCCAGCTGCCCATCTCCCCGCAAACTCTTCGTCGGATGTCAGATAAAACCCCTGACCAAAGTCTGCATTCTTCCGTCCACGATAAATATCCGGTTCCTGAATGATCACCGGTCCCGCGTGATAGAGCCGCATAATTGGATTCACCTCCCATACAATATCTCCCTGAGCAGTGCTTTTGCCGTGAGAAAACCAAAAAAAGAGTGGGAGCGGCTTGCGCCGCTCCCTATAAGAGGGGGTTGGGGGGGCTTAATCAGTGATGGTCTTAATAGTGCGATCCATATCCTTGAGCAATGTCTTCGCCAAATTGATCGCGTTCGTATACTCGCTATGGACCACGTTACCACCATGCGTCCTTGTACCGGTAAAGTGGATACAGAAGACGCCGTTAAAGTTGTTATTGGTTATTGTCTGAGAAGAGGAATCATGCGGTACCGGATACAGCGTACAGACAATCTGGTAGCCTTTATTCGTCTCTACCAGCATGGGTCTTGCCTTGTTTCTGTCGGACGGCAGCTGGCTTGCAGAATCGACGCCATAGATGTCACAGAGAGTTTCTGTCGCCTTGGCGTTATACGGCTCCGCATCCATATGCTCCGTGCCCCAGCGCATGAAGATGTTGAATGCCTTTCCTGTGGCCAGATCCAGAATCTTCGCATATTTACCACTTTCGACACCATAAGCAACTCGAGTACTATTACTCACACTGTTCCATGGCAGATCGTAAACTGTGGACTTCACGATAATATCAGACGTATTGATCTTTCCACTGATCGCTTTCTCAATAGCATTGAGCGTATCAGGGCCGGCTTTGCCGTCATCATTCAGTCCGTGGTCACTCTGGAAGTCGCTGACAGCCTCTTCAGTCAGTCTGCCATATGTTCCGGAAATCGTATTATTGTAATAGCCAAGCATGCTCAGCTTCATCTGGAGCTGCCGGACAGCGTCTCCGCTGTCGCCAAACTTCAGTGTGCCAAGGTAAATTGAGCCGCCGCTTCCGCCCCAGGAAATCAGCTTTACGCAATCGTCAGAGATCCAACAGCCTTCCACATAGGAAGAACCGGTCAACTGATACCATCCGTTGTCGGCATATGCCTTGTAATAGAACTGTTCACCCTTATCCACGCGTCCGGCAACACTTTCATCCTTGCCAGGTCCCTCGCGGATGGCCACCTCGGTTTTGATCACCTCTAGCATACCGATGTAATTTGAGGATTTACCCGTTGTTTCATCATACACGGACCTGCTCATGAGAGAAATGTAATCGATCCGAACATAGCCACTGTAGCGGGTATCCATATTGGTGGTTGTTCCATAGTACCAGGTAAAGCCGTCTTTACCCCTTTCCGACCTGCTGATCTTCATGGTGGTGCCATTGCTCAACGAGGTAACCCCGCCATAGTTGGTTCCCGGACCACTGCGCAGGGTCACATTGTTGCCGGTGATAGTAGCATAGGCCGTGAGCTTTCCTGTGGTTGATGTGGAAATTCCCGCGGTGATGTTCATGTCCGTTCTGCCGTTAATGCTGGCAATGGTCGCCGGTCCGGCAACTCCATCCGCAGTCAGTCCATGATCCGACTGATACCTGCGCACCGCCTTGGCAGTCAGGTCACCGTAGTTACCCGTCAACTCACCATAATAATATCCCAGTTTCATCAACGCTGTCTGGAGTGCCGTCACCGCAGAGCCTGAGCTACCCTTCTTCAGGGTGCCGCTAACCACGCTGGAACTGTTGCCCGTCGCCTTAGCAATCTCCTGCTGCAGTGAGGGCGTGGCATTTCCTGTCTGGGCATAGCCCTTCTTCTTCTGATATTTCCGAACCGCCTCGGCAGTCATGGAGCCGTAATGGCCGCTGATGGTTCCATTATAGTATCCAAGTGTATAGAGGTTGTCCTGCAGGGAACGCACCGCAGCGCCTTCAGAATTAAGGGTAAGCGTGGAACCGCTGACCGAAGAACTGCTGCTTGAGCTGTTATTGTTGGAGGAACGTGCACTGGAACTGCTGATCTTCGAAAGGGTCGCGCTCCCGGCCACACCATCCGCGACGAGATTGTTGCGGGTCTGGAAGGCACGAACCGCCGCAGCGGTCTTGCTGCCGAAGTGTCCCGTCACCTCTGCATCATAATATCCCAGATTTTTGAGCGACCTCTGGAGGTTAGAAACAGCTGTGCCGGTACTTCCCTCTTTCAGGATTGACGAGCCAAGGCTCGTGCTGCTGCCTGAACTGTATCCCTTGTTTTTCAGTGCCGTGGAGATATTGTTGAGCGTCGCCGTACCGGCAACACCATCCGCCGACATTCCATAGGCTTTCTGGAAAGACTTTACGGCCGTCTCCGTCTTTGCTCCGAAGCTGCCAGTCACCTCCGCCCAGTAAAAGCCCAGTGCTGTCAGGTCCTGCTGAAGCTGGCGCACCCTGTCACCAGAGGAACCGATCTTCATATCGCCGCTGCTCGAGCTGCTGCTCTTTCCTGCAGCAGCAGAAGACAGCTTGCTCATCGTCTGAGTACCGAGCTTGCCGTCCACGCTCAGTCCGTATTTTCTCTGAAAATCCCGAATGGCCTGCTCGGTCTTACTTCCCACATTTCCTGTGATCTCGCCGCTGTAAAACCCGAGTTTCTTCAGGTTTTCCTGTGCCTGTTTGACCGAGGCCGTGCCTGAAGACGAAGAGGAGGATCCTCCCCTTGCAAGAGCGTTCGTGCGCTCCTTGGCGCTCTTGGTTCCCGCTGTCTTGCTGGGAACTGATCCGCTCGATACCCCGTACTTGTTTTTTGCCTCTGAGTTGCTCAAAACCTTGACAAAGGTCTCATCCCCATCTGACTGGCAAACCCAGCCGGTGGTCAGTCCCCCCTCTGCATTCCGGTATTTGATTTCAACCCATGTGTTTCCGCCGCTGTCCTTGCTTTGAAGGATGAATACGCAGCGGTCCTTGACCACATTGTCAAAGGAAGTGCTGCTTGTACCGTATGATTCATGGACAACCATACGCTCCTTCGTGACACCGTAAACATTCTTATACGTGGCAGCCAGTGCCACGGATGAAGCGAATACGGCGATCACGCACAGGATCACGGCGATGATCCTTTTACTGCGGATCCTGTTCATTGTATTTTCCCCCCTGTTGCATCTGCCCCGCACCCCTTATTCGGCAGGACAGTACTGATTCAGTGAGGAGTGTATTACAGGATTTAACATTTGTCAACCTTAAATTGTGAAAAAAATTAACATTTTCCATTTTCCGGTTCACATTCCTGTCACAATTACGTAATTTTGCGTCTTTTTTAGCCCCGATCTATGTAATATTACATTCTTTCGAGTGTGAAACTGTTAACTTCCTGTTAACAGTTTCACATTTTATCTGATCCGTCAGCCAGTGTCGTCCTCCAAATCGGAAAACAGCAGCAGATCCGGCTGAAGATCAGTCAGATCTGCTGCTGTTGTTTTTCAGACGATGTTTCTGCCGCTCAGGACATCTTTCTGGCCAGGGCCACTGAGATGCGGGCTGCGGCACGGGCATTGTGATACGCCAGCTGGATATTGGTTGCCAGGCTCTCGCCCCCGGTTTCCTCCACAATATGGGCAAGCATGAAAGGCGTTATGTTCTTTCCATGTACCCCCTTCCGCTCGGCATCCGCAAGAACCTTTTCAATCACCGCCGTCATGCGGTCAAAGTCCATGGCATATTCTTCCGGCACCGGATTGCCGATGAGCAGTCCTCCCTGAAGGCCCATGCCCCATTTGGCCGCCGCAATTTCAGCCACATCTTCCGGAGTCCGGGCATTGATATCCACGCCAAATCCGGACCTGCGGCAGTAAAACGCCGGGAATTCATCGGTATTGAGACCAAGAACCGGCACACCCATGGTTTCCAGATACTCCAGGGTTCTTCCGATATCCAGAATCATTTTGGCTCCTGCACAGACCACCGCCACCGGCGTATGCGCCAGTTCCTGAAGATCCGCGCTGATATCCATGGTGTTCTCGCCATTGCGGTGTACACCCCCGATCCCGCCCGTGGCAAACACCCGGATACCGGCCATGTCCGCCAGAATCATGGTGGTGGCCACAGTGGTGGCTCCGGTCTTCTTCATGGCCACGACAACGGGCAGATCCCTGCGGCTGACCTTCAGGACTCCCCGGGCCTCGCACATGCGCTGCAGGCCGGCTTCGTCCAGTCCCACTTTCAGCCGTCCGTCGATGATCGCCATGGTGGCCGGTACAGCGCCTTCCTCGCGAATGATCTTCTCCACGCCGCCGGCAAACTCCAGATTCTGGGGAAAGGGCATGCCATGGCTCAAAATCGTGCTTTCCAGGGCCACGACCGGGCGTCCTTCCCGCACCGCTTCCTGAACTTCCGGCGCGATATCCAGGAGGTTCTTCAGTTCATACTTGCTCATAGGATGTACTCCTTCCTGATTTTTTCAATCATTTCAAGTCCGATGTCTGGATGAATGGTCTCCTCGCTCATCAGCGCTGCAATCCCGCAGGCCATGGAAAAGGATACGCTCTCCTCCGGACTCATTCCGTGCCTGGCCGCGTAGATGATCCCCGCCATGGAGGCATCCCCGGCCCCGGTCACATTCACCGGCTTCACCTGCCGGGAGGTCATGCGGACCGTTCCATGAAGTCCCCGCAGCAGCATCCCCTCTTCTCCCAGGGAAACGTACACCTGCCGGACCCCTTTGCCCCGCAGGATATCGCAGGCCAGCTCAATGTTTTCCCGGGTATCACAGGGACACCCTGTCAGCTCCTCCAGTTCCATCCGGTTCGGTTTGACCGTATCAAAATATCCGATGTAGGGTTTGAGCTCCCTGGCCCATGTGGTGGATACCGGATCCAGATACAGGGGCCGGCGGCATACCTGCACCAGCCGCTCCACCGCCCGTCTGGACAGGTTTCCGTCGCACACCACAAGGTCCGCGCCGCAGAGCACATCCATGCTGCGGTTCACCAGTTCCTCATTCAGGTGTTTGATGATGCGCATGTCGCTCATGGCCAGCACCATGTTTCCGCTGGAATCCGAAACGGAGATATAGGAGCTGGACGTTTCCCCCTCCAGCATCAGGACATGACGGGTATCAATGCCTGCCTCCCGGCTTCCCTCCAGAATGTTCCGTCCGTTGATGTCGTTGCCGACCACGGAGACCAGTTTCACGCTTTCTCCCAGTCTTGCCAGATTCTCACAGATCTTCCGGCAAACGCCGCCCAGGGAAGCCTTCAGCTCTCCCGGATTTGAATCATTCATGATCAGCGGTTTGTCACACCGTCCGTTGATGTCGACGTTGGCACCACCGATACCGGCAATGTATCCCATCTTTTCATCCTCTTTTCCCGGGGACCGTTTCCTATTTGTGATACAGATTGTTCTTTTCGTAAACCGGGTCACAGGTCAGGTTCATATGCAGGCGCAGGAACACACCGTCATCCACGGATGCCAGCATCACCGTGGTATGGACATCACAGCCGTCCAGCTCGTTGAGCTTCTTCATGGCACGCATGGCATAGGCATCTCCCGCTGCGCTGATGGCCAGGGCAATCAGCATCTCATCCGTATGCAGCCGGGGATTGCGGCTGTGCATATACCCGATTTTGAGTTCCTGCATGGTCACGATGACCTCCGGCGAAATCAGCTTGATTTCATCCGGGATATCCGCCAGCGCCTTCAGGGCGTTGAGAAGGACCGCGGAACATGGGCCAAAAAGATCCGTCGTCCGGCCGGTCACAATGCGGCCGTCCTTCAACTGGATGGCGGCAGCAGGTCCTCCGGTCCGCTCCTGGGTTCTTCTCGCCGCCGGAACCACCGGACGGTCCTCCGGTTCCACACCCAGCTGCTGCATCAGCATGACGATCTTGCTGATCTCGCTGTCTCCCGCCATGCCTTTCTTTTTCAGTTCACGGGCTTTGAGATAGCGCCGGATCACTTCCTGGCAGGACGCTTTCCTGCAGACCTCATCATCCGTAATGGCAAATCCCACCATATTGACGCCCATGTCCGTGGGACTCTTGTAGGGACAGTTCCCATAGATCCGCTCAAAGGTCGCCCTCAGTACCGGGAAGATATCGATGTCGCGGTTGTAATTGACCGCCAGTTCTCCATAAGCCTCCATGTGGAACGGATCCAGCATGTTCACATCGCTCAGATCTGCCGTCGCCGCCTCATAGGCCAGGTTCACCGGATGCTTGAGAGGCAGGTTCCAGACCGGGAATGTCTCAAACTTTGCATAGCCCGCCTGCACGCCCCGCTTGTTTTCATGGTACAGCTGGGACAGACAGGTGGCCATCTTTCCGCTCCCGGGGCCGGGAGCCGTCACCACCACCAGCTTCGCGCTGGTCCGGATGTACTCATTTCGGCCGTACCCTTCTTCGCTGACGATGGTCCTCACATCCGCCGGATAGTTGGCAATGGGATAATGCCGGTATACCCGAAGGCCCATTCCCTTCATTCTCCGCTCGAAGGCTGCTGCACTGGGCTGGTCGGAGAACTGCGTAATGCAGATGCTCTCCACCGTCAGCCCGTACTCTCTGAAGACGTCCACCAGGCGAAGCACGTCAGCCTCGTAGGTGATCCCCAGGTCCCCCCTGCGTTTGTTCTTTTCAATATCTCCCGCATTGATGCAGATGACGATCTCCGCTTCTTCCCTCAGCTCCATGAGCAGGCGGATCTTGTTGTCCGGCAGGAAACCAGGCAGCACGCGGGAAGCGTGATAGTCGTCAAAAAGCTTGCCGCCAAATTCCATGTACAGTTTGCCGCCGAAGGTATCGATTCTTTCCCTGATGCGCCGGGACTGAAGTTCTATGTATTTGTTGCTGTCAAATCCTGTCTCCACTTCTTGTCTTCCTTTCCAGCCGCAAAATGCGCTTCTCCGGATATCCGGACCGCATTCGACCGCATCCCGATCCACTGTCAGCCTTATTTCATCACAATAAGCGCCATCATTTCCTGTGACAGGGCTTACACCCGGATACCGCCCAGCACCCGAAGGTCCGGGGCACAGCCGTCAAACGCGCCGGATGCCACCCGGGTTCCCGCTCCCAGCCGCACATACATGAGCCTGCAGCAGCCGAAGAATGCCTGACGCTCCACCAGCTCCGTTCCTCCGGGGAGCAGGGCCTGCCTCAGCTGCACACAGCCGGCAAAGGCCCGCTCGCCCACCTGTTCACAGCCATCAAAAATGACCAGAGACAGCCCGTTGCAGCCGGAAAACGCCCCTGCACCGATCCTGCGGATGTTCCTGCCCAGGGTTACCTGGATAAGTCCGGTTTCCCCCCGGCATGCGTTTTCCCGGATCTGCGTCACCGGCACGCCGCTGATCTCCGCCGGAATGTCCACCCGGATCACACTGCGGTCCCTCAGGCCCGTAAAGACAAGCCCGTCCTCCCCCTCCTCGTAGCACAGCGTACTCTCCAGTTCCCACGCATGGCTGTTGAAGGTCAGGGCATTTGCCCGGGCATATGCCGCTGCCACGGAATTCTCACTGCAGCAGATCACCAGAGATCTGCCGCACAGGAAAAAGACACCGCCGCCAAAGGACTGTACACTGTCCGGAATATCCACACGCTGCAGTCCCTGGTTTCTTGAAAAGCAGGAAGGACCCAGAGCCTCCACGCCGGGGAGCAGCGTCACCCTTTGCAGACCGCACCGCGCAAAGGCCAGGGTTCCGATCTTCCGCACGCTGCCGGGAACCGTGATCTCCGTCAGGGAACGGCAGCCCGCAAAGGCCATCTCCCCGATCTCCCCGACGGTTTCCGGCAGAAGAACCCTCCTCAGTTTCCGGCAGTTTTCAAACGCTCTGGGGGAAATGCCGACCACGTCCCTGCCTTCCGCCTCCCGCGCCAGGTTCAGATCCGTTATCTCCGGATTCAGGCAGGTCACCGCAATGGTGCCTCCGCCAATCAGATCGGAAAACATCACGTTCCCTCGAATCACGCTTGCCTGCGGGACATCCCCTGCCGGTGACCGCTGCTCCACATCGGCCGGCCTGCCTCCCGACAGCGGTTTTTCCAGGTTCAGACTGAATCCGTCCTGTCCGAGTATCTCCTTCACGGCTCCTCCTTTCCCAGAAAGCGGTCCACCTCGAGAACCGCCCTGTAGCGGTCGTTGCGGCTGAGCGGCAGTGCGGCAGATGCCGTGCGGGCATCCTCGCCGGTCTCCAGCATGCGGGCAAGCAGCGCCGCAGCCGGTGAGAGTCTGGGCATCTCCGCTTCCTCCGCAAGGGTGACCCCGTGCAGATCCACGACGATGACATACTCCCCTTTTTCCGTTTTTTCATTGTCCTGCAGGGCGGCAAGCACTTCCTCCGCCGTCCCGCGGATGGTTTTTTCGAATTTCTTGGTCAGATCGCAGCTGACGCTTGCCCGGGCCCCCGGCAGGGTTTCGCACACCGCCTGCATCAGGTGGATCACCCGGTGAGGGCTCTCGTAAAGCACAGCCACCCCGATGCCTGTGGCGGCGATCTCCCGGAGCTTCTTCTTCAGATCCCCGTCCTTGCGGGGCAGGAAACCATAAAAGGCGAATTCCCGGGTATCAAAGCCCGACACGGACAGGGCCGCAGCCATGGCGCACGGTCCCGGTACCGCCAGGACCTCCACCCCCGCCTCATGGGCCGCATCCACCAGAAAGCTGCCCGGATCGGAGATGGCCGGCGTTCCGGCATCGGAGACCACCGCCCAGTCCTCATCCTGCTCCAGCATCCGGGAGATGATCTCCCCGCACCGGTGCTCCTCATTGTGCCGGTGGCTGGAAACGCAGGACGTTCTGACCCCCAGGTTCCGGGTGGTCCGGGTATCCTCCGCCGCAATGGCGGACACCTCCTCCAGCACCCTGCGGGCACGGGGGGACAGGTCCTCCAGATTGCCGATGGGCGTTGCTACGACATACAGTTTCGGCATGCTTACCTCATCACGCTTGTCACATCAAAGGTCAGGGGATTCTCCGTTCGCTCGCAGCCCCGCAGCATGGCAGAGCGGGAGCGGGGATTGGCACCGATCTCCTCCATGGAGGGTTTCCGGTTTTTGAGGACGCTGACCACGCTTTGCCGGTGGCACACGCACACCGGCGCACGGGGCGGACAGATGCATGGATGCTCCAGGGCACGCAGGGTCTGCTTGACGATCCGGTCCTCCAGGGAATGAAAGGTGATTACCGCCAGCCGTCCGCCCGGCGACAGCCGGGAGACGATCTCTCCCAGCACGCCCGCCAGGGGCGTCAGTTCGTCATTGACGGCAATCCGAAGCGCCTGGAATGTCCTGCGGGCACTGTGGCCGCTGTCCTTGTCCCGCACCGCGCGGGGAATGGCCGCATCCACGCAGGCCACCAGGTCCCCCGTGGTCACAAGCGGCCGTCGCTGCACCATCACCTGGGCAATGCGCCGCGCCCACCGCTCTTCTCCGTAATCGAGCAGGATCCGTTCGATCTCCTCCGGCGTCCAGGTGTTGCATATCTGCGCAGCGCTCAGGGGGCTGTCCGGATCCATGCGCATGTCCAGCGGTGCATCCTGATGATAGGAAAAGCCCCGCTCCCCCGCATCCAGCTGATGGGAGCTGACCCCGAGGTCCAGCAGCATGCCGTCAATCAGGGGAATCTGCAGTTCATCCAGGATCTTCCCCACATCGTGAAAATTGCCCCGGACCGCCTTAAAGCGGGGGTCCTGCAGGCGCGCAGTGGCCGCCTCAATGGCCTCCGGGTCCCTGTCGATCCCGATCAGACGCCCCCGGGGACCCAGACGCTCCAGGATGAGGCGGGAATGTCCCCCTCCTCCCAGCGTCCCGTCCACGTAGATGCCGGAGGGGGAGATGCCCAGCATCTCCATGGTTTCCTCCGGCATCACCGATACATGATGGAATTGTGTCATCTCTTACTTGCCCATGTCCTTCATCTGGGCCATCCGGTTCTGGAGCGCAGCAAGCTTCTCGCGGTTCACCGCAAGCTTCTCCTTTTCCTTCTCCACCAGGGCAGCCGGCGCCTTGGACGTAAAGCCCGTGTTGGCCAGCTTGGCCTCGCCGCGGGTGATCTCACCCTCCAGGGACGCCGCCTCCTTGCCAAGGCGCTGCATCTCCTTGGCGATATCCACCAGGTCACCCAGGGGAATGAACACCTCACCGCTGGCCGCCACGCAGCTGACGGTTCCGGACAGGTCGGCATCCTCGCCGATAATCTCCGTCTCCTGTGCCCAGCACAGCCGGCGCATGATCTCTGCAGCGCCCTCAAAGCCCCCGGCATGTCCGGAGGAGGGGCGGATCTTCAGATGCGCCCTGCGGCCCACCGGCACGTTCATTTCCTGACGCAGATTGCGCACGGCACGAATCACGTCCATCAGGCCCTGCATCTGCTGGCTCTCCTGCGGGAAGCGCAGGCTTTCATCCACCTGGGGCCAGCTGCTGAGCATGATGGTGCCCTGGGCACCGGGCAGATAGCGGTACACCGCATCCGTCAGGAAGGGCATGAAGGGATGCAGCAGCTTGAGCAGCGCGGTGAGCACATACTGCAGTGTCGCCTGGGCCGCCTCCCTGCCCTCTCCTCCAAGACCCACCTTGGACAGCTCGATATACCAGTCGCAGAACTCGCTCCACATGAAATCATACAGCTTCTGCGCCGCCAGACCCAGATCATACTCCTCAAAATGCGCGGTCACCTCGCCGATGACCTCCTGCAGACGCGTGAGGATCCACTTGTCCGCGGTGGACAGCTGCTTGCCCTCCAGGGACGTCGCGCCCTCCAGGTTGCCGATGACGAACCGGCTGGCATTCCAGATCTTGTTGGCAAAGTTGCGGTCGCTCTCCACCTTGTCATCGGAGAAGCGCATGTCATTTCCCGGGCTCACGCCGTTCACAAGGGAGAAGCGGAGCGCATCCGCACCATACTTTTCAATGATCTCCAGGGGATCCACGCCATTGCCCAGGCTCTTGCTCATCTTGCGTCCCTGAGCGTCCCTCACCAGGCCATGGATGAGCACGGTATGGAAAGGCGTCTGTCCCATCTGCTCACAGCCCGAGAAGATCATGCGGGCCACCCAGAAGAAGATGATGTCATAGCCCGTCACCAGCACGCTGGTCGGATAGAAATAGCGCAGGTCCGGGGTGTCCTTCGGCCAGCCCAGCGTGGAGAAGGGCCACAGGGCCGAGGAGAACCAGGTATCCAGCACATCCTCATCCTGATGCAGCGTTCCGCCGCAGTGGGGGCAGCGCTCCGGGACGGTGCGGCTGACCACGGTCTCCCCGCAGTCATCGCAGTACCACGCGGGAATCCGGTGGCCCCACCAGAGCTGGCGGGAGATGCACCAGTCGCGGATATTCTCCATCCAGACCAGATAGTTGCGGGAAAAGCGCTCCGGAACAAACCTGGTCCGTCCGTCCTTGACACAGGCGATCGCCGGCTCCGCCAGGGGCGCCATCTTCACGAACCACTGCTTGCTGACCATGGGCTCGATGGTGGTATGGCACCTGTAGCAGGTTCCCACCTCATGGGACAGGGGTTCCGTCTGCGCCAGGAATCCGCCCGCCTCCAGGTCCCTGAGAATTTCCCTGCGGGCTTCCAGCGTGGTCATGCCGGCATACTTGCCGCAGTCCAGCACATGGGGTTCATTCACCGTCGCCTTTCCGCTGCGGAAGATTTCCTCCGACTCCTGTGCCTCCTTCGCGCCCGTCATCCGTCCGTCATAGGTAAACACCCGGAGGATCTCCAGCTGGTGGCGCTGTCCCACCTCGAAGTCGTTGGGATCATGAGCGGGAGTGATTTTCACCACGCCGGTTCCCTTGGTCATGTCGGCATGCTCGTCGCAGACAATCGGGATTTCCCGGTTCATGAGGGGCAGGATCACATGACACCCGTGAAGGTGCCTGTAGCGTTCATCCTCCGGATTGATGGCCACGGCGGTATCGCCCAGCATGGTCTCGGGACGGGTGGTGGCCAGTTCCAGGAATTCCCCCGTCTCCTTGACCGGATAGCGCAGGTGCCAGAATTTGCCTTCCTGGGTCTCATACTCCACCTCAGCGTCCGAGATGGAGGTCCGGCAGCAGGGGCACCAGTTGATCATGCGGTTGCCGCGGTAGATCAGGCCCTTCTCGTAGAGACGGTTGAACACCTCCGTCACCGCTTCGCTGCAGCCCTCGTCCATGGTGAAACGTTCGCGACTCCAGTCGCAGCTGTTGCCCATCTTCCGGGTCTGCTGCACAATGCGTCCGCCATATTCCTTCTTCCATGCCCAGGCGCGCTCAAGGAAGCCTTCACGCCCCACATCCTTCTTGGTCAGGCCTTCCTCGGCCATCTTGTTGACGATCTTCACCTCGGTGGCGATGGAGGCATGGTCCGTGCCCGGCAGCCAGAGGGTGGGATCCCCCTTCATCCGGTGATACCGGGTCAGGCTGTCCTGCATGACGCCGTCCATGGCGTGGCCCATATGCAGCTGTCCGGTGATATTGGGCGGCGGCATCACGATGGTGAATGGCTTTTTGCCCTCTTCAATATGAGCGGTGAATGCACCGCTTTCCTCCCATTCCCTGTAAAGACGGTCCTCGATCTCCCGGGGATTGTACGTCTTCTCCATTTCAAACTGGTCCATGTGCTTTCTCCCTTTCTTCTTCTGGTAAAAAAACGCGCATTCCTGCAAAAGGACGCAGGAATGCGCGGTACCACCTTTATTCACATCCCGAAGGATGTCTCTTGCGCTGTATCGGGCGACACCCGTCCGCCCTCAGAAGCGACCTTCAGCGCTCCGGATTCTGAAGTGCCTCTCAACACCCGGCACTCTCTCTGTCAGTCCGTCCTGCCTACTCCTCTTCGTCAACGAGCGGTTGATATGGCGGAATTATATCGGGATTCCCCGGACTTGTCAAACCGGGAGTCTCCCAAAGTCGGGCCTCTGAAGATCAGTAGGCCTCTGTCCGCAGCAGATATCCCACATATCCGCCGTTGGGATCCATCACCTGCAGCCAGGTGTCATTCTGGCCGATGACTTCCATGGTTTCTCCC
>OMRS01000162.1 GCA_900313545.1 uncultured Eubacteriales bacterium
CATTGTCGCATTCCGCACCAGGATGGTGAGCCCGAGCTACGAGCAGCTGCTCGCGGATCCGGCAGCCTACCGGGGGAAGGAGTTCATTTTCCGCGGCAAGGTCGTGGGATTCACGGACTACAACGGGCACCCGTGCGCCATGGTGTGCGTGGGCAACCCGGCCACGGGCATCTGGAACGATCCCCTCTATGTGGTGCTGACGCTGGAGGACAATGTCACCGAGGAACAGGTGCTGACCTTCTATCTGAGCGGAGAGGGCATTACCCTCCCGGCGGACGGAGCATATACCCGAAGCGGGAAAACCCAGGAGGTTCCGGTGTGCCGGGCCTTCAGGATTACGGAAAACCGGTAAGGAAAATCAGGCAGACGGACGGAAACGTCCGTCTGTTTTTTTGCCAAAAAACGGAAAATTATTTTAGCGGCGGAGGGGAAAGAGGGGGAGAACAGGGAAAAATCCCCTATGCGGGGAGGCGGTGAGTTTACCCCAAATGAACAGAAAGTTTGACCTTGGCAAAGCAAAAAATCAAGAAATAAAAGAAAAATCGTAAAAAAAGGAGCGAGGATGCAGGCGGTTTGCATAAAAATCGTGCCAGGCGCCAAAAGGCCATTGACAAGGGGGAACATTTATGATTAAATGCGTCTCGCTGTATTGAACTTGAGGTTTTGTAACACGAAACTTTCTGGAGAATGAGATGGAAATCGGAAAAAAAATCAGGATGCTTCGTCTTCAGAACAATCTGACACAGAAGGAGCTGGGGGACCGGTGCGAGCTGTCCAAGGGATTTATTTCCCTGCTGGAGAGCGATCAGACATCGCCGTCCCTTTCCACCCTCAACGATATCCTGACGGCCCTGGGAAGCTCCTTTCACGAGTTTTTCTCGGAGGACGACAATGAGATGCCGGTGTGCCGGAAGGAAGACGTCTTTGTCAAGGAGGAGGAATCAGGCGTCAGCATCGAATGGCTGATCCCCAATGCGCAGAAAAAGGCCATGGAGCCCATCCTGATCACGCTGCCTTCCGGGACGGGTTCAGAGACGGTTCTGCCCCACAAGGGGGAGGAGTTCGGGTATGTGCTCAGCGGTGCGGTGACACTGCAGATTGGGGACAAGAAGTACCATGTCAGGAAGGGCGACAGCTTTTCCTGCAAGCCTTCCGCGCCCCATTCGCTGTTTAATGAAGGAAAAACACAGGCGGCGGTGCTGTGGATCAGCACGCCTCCCAGTTTTTGATCTACAGGAGGAACATGACGATGTCGACGGAAAACAACTGCGTGCTGTCTGTACGGGATCTCAGGGTGACGTTTGACAAGAATTTTGTGGCGCTGGGCGGAGTCAGCGTGGATATCGGGGAAAATGAATTCCTCACGCTTCTGGGCCCCTCCGGCTGCGGCAAAACCACCCTGCTGCGCTGCATCGGCGGTTTTGAAAAGCCCACCAGCGGCGAGATCCTGTTCAGAGGGCAGAACATCATTCCGCTGCCTCCCTACAAGCGGAACATCAACACCGTGTTTCAGAGATACGCGCTGTTTCCGCACCTCAATGTGGCGCAGAATGTGGCCTTCGGACCGGACCTGCGCAGGGAGGACAAGAAGGCAACTGCCAGCAAGGTCAGCGAAATGCTGGAGCTTGTGGGACTCGCGGGCTTTGAAAAGCGGAAGATCAACAGCCTTTCCGGCGGACAGCAGCAGCGCGTGGCCATCGCCCGGGCGCTGATCAACAAGCCGGAGCTGCTCCTGCTGGACGAGCCTCTGGGCGCACTGGATCTCAAGCTCAGGCGGGAGATGCAGCTGGAGCTCAAGCGGATTCAGAAGGAAAGCGGCATCACGTTCATCTTCGTCACCCATGATCAGGAGGAAGCGCTGACCATGAGCGACCGGGTGGCCGTCATGCGTGCGGGACACATCCTGCAGCTGGGTTCTCCGGAGGACATCTACAATGAACCCAAGTCCGCGTTTGTGGCGGATTTCATCGGAGCCAGCAACATTCTCCCCTCCACGATGGTCAGGGACCAGCTGGTGCACTTTTTGGGATATGACTTCCCCTGCGTTGACGGGGGATTCGGTGAAAACGTGCCTGTGGATGTGGTGCTTCGCCCGGAGGATGTCAAGCTCAAACCCATCTCCTCCGGCCTTCAGGGCGTTCCTGAGGGCGTGGTGGAATCCCTGCTGTTCAAGGGCGTCCATTACGAGATGAAGGTCCGCAGCGGCGACCAGGTCCTGCTCGTGCATTCCACCCATGCGCGGCCTGTCGGGACACAGGTCTACCTGACCCTTGCCCCGGAGGACATTCAGGTGATGGAGAAGAGCGACTTTTCTCCTGACAGAAGGGTAAAGGGGGAAGCGTAACCATGAAGAAAAAGGCACTTTCCCTTCCGTTTGTGCTGTGGGCGGTCTTCTTTATCGTCCTGCCGCTGCTGCTCATTGCGTGGTATGGCGTGACGGTGGAGGAGACGGTGCAGTTTGAGCAGGTCCAGATGGAAGACGGAAGCATCGCCTACCGTCTGGAGGACGGCTCGCTGACCACCAAGGAGCCCTGGGCCAAGAAGGTCGTGATCTCCCTGTCCAATTTCAAGCGGATGCTGGAGCCGACCTATCTGAAGCTCCTGGGACGCTCCCTCAGGGTGGCGCTGGTGACGACCCTCATCTGCCTGCTGCTGGGGTATCCGGTGGCGCTGATCCTCACGGGAAAGGACTTCAAGCACCCCACGCTGTGGCTGATGCTCATCATCCTTCCCATGTGGATGAACTTCCTGCTGCGGACCTATTCCTGGATGTCGATCCTGGAAAACTCCGGCATCCTCAACAGCTGGATCTCCTCGCTGAGGGAGGCGTGGCCGGCCTTTGACGGCTGGCTGACCAGCATGGGCGTGGGGAAGAAGATCATCTTCCTCTACAACGAGAATGCCGTGGTGCTGGGCATGGTCTACAACTATGTGTCCTTCATGATCATGCCCATCTATACGGTCATCGAAAAGATCGACAAGAGTCTGCTGGAGGCGGCCTCTGACCTGGGAGCGACCCCGGGGCAGAGCTTCCTCAAGGTGACGCTCCCCTATTCCCTTCCCGGAGTGCTGGAGGGCATCACCATGGTGTTTGTTCCCGCGGTGACCACCTTTGTCATCAGCCAGCTGATGGGCGGCGGCAAGGTACCTCTCATCGGCGACATCATCCAGAACCAGTTCGGAAAATCCAGCGACTGGCATTTCGGTGCCACGCTGAGCCTGCTGGTGATGGTGGTGGTGCTGGCCTTCATGGGCATGCTGCGGAAAATCGACAAGGATGAAGATGAGGAGAGGGAGGTGCGCATCATCTGATGAGAAAGCTGAGAAAACTGTATATCGCGCTGATCATGATCTTCCTGTATGCGCCCATCGTTCTTCTGGTCCTGTATTCCTTCAACAACAGCAAGTCCCGGGCCAGCTGGGGCGGCTTTACCCTCAAGTGGTACCAGGAGCTGTTCCAGGACAAGGCCATTTTCTCGGCCCTGGGAACCACCCTGTCCATCGGCTTTCTTGCCGCGGCCATTTCCACGGTTCTTGGAACCTTTGGCGCGGTGATGATGTTCCAGATGAAGAAAAGAAACCGCCAGGCCATGCTGTCGGTGATCAATCTCCCCATGCTCAACTCGGAGGTGGTCACCGGTGTGTCCCTGATGCTGCTCTTTGCCATCATTCACTTCCAGCTGGGCTACTGGACGCTGCTTCTGAGCCACGTGGTCTTCTGCGTTCCCTATGTGGTTCTGTCGGTGCTCCCCAAACTGCGGCAGCTGGATCCTAACCTGATCGAGGCGGCCCAGGACCTGGGGGCGACCCGCATTCAGGGATTTTTCAGGGTGGTGCTTCCGGATATCATGCCGGGCGTGGTGTCCGGCTTCCTCATGGCGCTGACCATGTCCATCGATGATTTTGTGGTCAGCTTCTTTACCACGGGCTCCGGAGTCTCAAACCTGTCCATTACCATCTATACCATGGCCAAGCGCGGAATTTCCCCGAAGATCAACGCGCTGTCGACCCTGATCTTCGGGTGCGTGTTCTTCCTGCTGCTGGCGCTGAACATGCGCGATATCAAGTCGGAAGACGCCCAAAGTATCAAGCCTTCACAAATCCCATATTAAAAGGAGGAAGTCGTATGAAAAAGATCCTGTCCGTAGCTGCAGCAGTGCTGCTGATGTTCGTGTGCGCATGTGCCTTTGCGGAAACCCTGTCGGTATACAACTGTGGAGATTATATCGACATGGAAGTCCTGAAGATGTTTGAAAAGGAAACCGGCATCAAGGTGATCTACGAGGTCTATGAGACCAACGAGGACATGTATGCCAAAATCGCCAACGGCGGTGCCAGCTATGACGTGATTTTCCCCAGCGACTACATGATCGAGCGGATGATCCGTGAGGGCCTGCTGCAGAAGGTGGACTGGAGCAAGGTCCCCAATGTGAAAAACATCGATCCCAAGTTCATGAACAGGTCCTTTGATCCCCAGTCGGAGTATTCGGTCCCCTACACCTGGGGAACCATGGGCATCCTCTACAACAAGGAAACCGTGAAGGAAGCTCCGGACAGTTGGTCTGTCCTGATGGATGAGACCTACGACAAGGATATGCTGATGCTCAACAGCCCCAGGGACACGGTGGGCATCGCCCTGGTGATGACCGGGCATGACCTCAACTCCGTGGACCCCGCTGACCTTGAGGACGCCAAGCAGCTGCTGCTCAAGCAGCGCCCGATGGTTCTGGCGTATGTGGTGGACGAGGTCAAGGACAAGATGATTGCCGGTGAGGCCAGTGTGGCCATGGTCTGGAGCGGCGACGCCACCTTCTGCCTGTCGGAGAATGAGAATCTGAATTATGTGGTTCCCAAGGAGGGAAGCAACATCTTCTTTGACTGCATGTGCATTCCGTCCAATGCCAAGAACGCGGAAGCCGCGCAGAAGTTTATCGATTTCATGTGCCGTGCGGACGTGGCGGCCATGAACTACAACTATGTCGGCTATGCCATCCCCAATACCGCGGCCATTGAGCTGATGGGTGCTGAGGAGTACAACAGCTCCCCGGTGAACAATCCTCCCGCGGAAGTGCTGGAACGCTGCGAAGTCTTCAAGTACCTGGGGGATGATACCAAGCTGTATGACCAGATCTGGACGGAAATCATCTCCGAGAACTGAGGACATGTGCCCGCGCCGGCGGTTCATGGATAAGGTCCCGGAAGAGAAACATGGATGAACGGACAAGCTCAGGCAGCGGCTGCGCGGAACCCCCGCGCGGCCG
>OMRS01000114.1 GCA_900313545.1 uncultured Eubacteriales bacterium
ACATATGCGGCGGCCAGCGTGGCATGTCCACAGAAATCGATTTCGGTAACGGGCGTAAACCAGCGAAGATGGACGGCTTCCCCCTCCCGTACCGCAAAGGCCGTTTCCGAAAAACCGTTCTCACATGCAATCCGGCACATGAGAGCATCCTCCGGCCAGGTGTCCATCACGCACACCGCCGCCTGGTTCCCTGAAAAGACCCGGTCCGAGAAGGCATCTACGATATACTGTGTCATGGGCTGCTTACTCACTTCATCCTGCAGGTCCGCAGCACCCCTCCGGTGCCAGGCCTGACCGTCGATACCTGTGCTGTAATACAAACGAAGAAAAGACCTGTTTCTATCCCTTTTTCTAAATTACTTGCCCAATTCCGTGAGGATTGTCCGTATACTCTGAACTGTTCGGCTGCCTTCCCCGCGGGGTGGTGTATCTGATCATCAGCATGTCCCTGAGTGCCCGCAGCTCCGCCTTCGGGTCGGAACCGGCGGGCATCTGGTAGATCAGGCCCACGGCATAGCGGGTCAGGGCTGCAAGCATCAGGTGCAGCGATGTGGAAAAGGCATATTCCCAGGGAATATCCGTACGAAGCGTCCCGTCCGCACCGCCCTTCTTCCAGGCCTTTCGGAAGGTCTCCCCCAGACCGTCGATCATATGGGAATACGCATCGACTTTCCCGTCTTCTCCGTTCAGCCTCTGAACATAGATGTTGAAAAACTGATTGAAGCGCAGCAGGTCCCGATGGTTCCGGTACAGGATCAGAAAGCTGTCCAGATAAAAAGCAAACAGCTGTGCTCCGGTCCAGTCCCTGCGTTCGGTGCCGGAGGAAACAATTCCGTCAAGCGCGCCTTTCCATTGTTCCATGTTGATAGCCATCACCAGATCCAGCTTGCTTCCAAAGTACCTGTATACCGTTGCAATGCCGACTCCGCTGGCTCTGGCCACCTCCTCGAGAGAAACGGATTCAATGCCTGCCTGAACAAACAGTCTGAAGGCCGCATCCTGGATCCGCTTCCGCTTTTCCGCCATGCCTGCCGCGTCCTTTTTCGGGTTATGCATGCATTGCCCTCCTGTTCCCTCCGGTTCAAACGTGCCCCGTCCATGATGATAGTTATTCTATCACCGTGGCTTCCCGTCTGCAAGACCTGATCACAAACATTTTCGCCGCTATACAAAAAAACCCTGTCTGCAAAATGCAAACAGAGTGTATGTGTGTAAATAAAATCTACAATACCTTGCTGAGGAAATCGCAGAGGCGGGGATGCTGCGGATGGGAAAAGATTTCCTCGGGCGTGCCTTCCTCCAGGACAACGCCCCCGTCCATAAACAGCACACGGTCCGCCACCTCCCTGGCGAAGCCCATTTCGTGGGTCACCACGATCATGGTCATTCCGTCTGCCGCCAGCTCCTTCATGACCTCCAGCACCTCTCCCACCATCTCCGGGTCCAGCGCGGAGGTGGGCTCATCAAAGAGCATGATATCCGGTTTCATGCAAAGCGCCCTGGCAATGGCCACGCGCTGCTTCTGTCCGCCGGAGAGTTCATCCGGGAACGCCGACACCTTTTCCGACAGGCCCACGCGCTCGAGCATCGCCAGTGCGGTCTGCCGGGCACTCTGGACGCTGGCCACCTTCAGGTCCACGGGAGCCAGCATGAGATTGCGCAGCACATTCATATTGCTGAAGAGGTTGAAATGCTGAAAGACCATCCCGATCTGCCTGCGGACATTGTTGATGTCCACACCGGGCCGGGTGACCTCCACGTCATTGATGACGATCTTTCCCTCCGTGCTCTCCTCAAGGCGGTTGAGGCAGCGCAGGAAGGTGGATTTCCCGCTTCCGCTGGGCCCGATGATGCACACCACCTCCCCCTCCCTGACATTCAGGGAGATGTCCCGGATCACCCGCTGATCACCAAAGTCCTTGTACAGGTGCGAGACCCGGATCGGAAACTCATACTTTCCTCTTTCCATTTTTCAGTCTCCTTTCCACGGCCTTGGCCGCCTGCTGCAGTATCAGAATGACGATCAGATACATGATGCCCACGATGGCCCAGGTCTGGAAGGACATGAAGGTCTTGGACACCACGTTTTTCGCGGTATTGACCAGTTCCGGGAATCCGATGACCGACAGGATGGAGGTATCCTTGAGGGTGATGATGAACTGGTTGATAATGGACGGAATCATGGTCCGGATGGCCTGGGGAAGAACCACCCGCTGCATCGACCGCCAGTAGGGAAGGCCCAGGGAACGGGCCGCCTCCATCTGACCCGCGGGAACGGACTCGATCCCGGCGCGGATGATCTCCGCCATATAGGCGCCGCAGTTGAGGGACAGACAGATGGTGCCCGCCTGGAGGGCACTTAGGGTCACCCCGCCCATGTTCAGGATGGTGTTGAACAGATACGGTACGCCGAAATAGACAAAATAGGCCAGTACGATCATGGGCACGCCGCGGATCAGATTGACAAAGATCCCCGCGATAACGCGGCATATACGGCTGCGCAGCACGCTCATGATGCCGACAATCATGCCGATGATGCAGGCAAAGAACAGTCCGTACAATGCCAGCAACAGGGTATGCCCCATGGCCTGCAGCAGCAGAGGACCGTATACGGTGATGATTTTTCCCACGAAGATGGCCTCCCTTTTTCATGAAAGAAAGAGAGCACTTCCTGCAGAAGTGCCCTCTGCCTCTTGAACTGATCCGGATTCTGACAGAGTATGAATTATTCGCCCAGGTACTTGGCCAGGATCTTGTCGTAGGTCCCGTTGGCGCGAATGCTGGCCAGGCCGGCATTGAACTTGTCCACCAGATCCTGCTTGTCCTTGGAGAAGACCGCGAATCCATAGTCGGCGCCTTCATTGGCGGTGCCGTCCACCAGCTTCATGGGCACGCCGTTTGACTTGATGTAATCCGCCATGATGGGGCTGTCCTCGAAGCAGGCCACAGCCATTCCGCTGATGACCGACTGGTAGACGTCAGGAGAGCTCTCCAGATAGATGATGTCAAAGCCGTACTTCTCCTTGAGGCTCTCCGCATACTCCGCGCCCTGGGTTCCGATTTTGACCGCCACGGTCTTGCCCTTCAGGTCGTCGAATCCGGCGATGCTGGCATCGGCCCCGACCGCCATGGACTGGGTGGCGCTGAAGTACCCGTCGGAGAAAATCCAGCCGGATTCCTTGCGGGCATCCGTAATCGATGCACCGGCGATCATGCCGTCCGCCTGTCCGGCCTGGCAGGCTGCGATGGACGCATCCCAGCCGAGAGCGGTGAGGGTATACTCAAATCCCTGATCGGCGGCGACGGCAGCCAGAATATCCACGTCAATGCCCACCAGAGCCCCGGTTTCATCCGTATACTCGAAGGGACGGAAGGCGGTGTCGGTCACGATGGTATAGCCGTCCGCCAGGGACAGGGCCGCCACAGCCAGCAGCATCATTGCAAGTACAAGTGTCATCAGTTTCTTCATCATTGTTTCCTCCCGTCAGTGAGTGATGGGCGTATCCTACTCTCCCGGGGTGCAAATGTCAACGGCTTTTTTCAAAAAATGAATAATCGAAAGTTCTCTCCACCAAAAACTTTCAAAATCAAGGCCCATTCGTGGGGATATTTTAAAAAATCTGACTGTCTGACCTGTTTTTGATTCAAGCCGCATTTTTACAGCCCCTGCTCGGCCCAAAAAAACGGAAGGCCGGTCATCAGACCGGCCCCGTTTCTGCCATGAACTTTCAGACCGCATTCCCCTGCTGTTCCCCGTCCTGCACGCCCCTGGCCGCGGGAAATTCGCGCACCGTTTCTCCGGCCGTGCTGATATAGCGCTCCGTATCTCCGGAGGTGACCCACGCCAGGCCGTCCCGGAAGGGTGCCGCCAGATCATAAGTGCAGGGAATGACCACCTGTCCCAGGAGGTTCACATAGCCCATCTTTCCGGAAGCGGAATCCATGACCGGCAGCAGTCCGTCGGTGAATCCGGGGGCGCACAATGAGGCGGAATATCCGAGTTCCTCCTCATCCGGCAGGTGCATCGGCGAATCAAAGACCACCGTTCCTTCCGTGGTCATGACCTTGAGTCCGTCCGGATAGCGCATGAGCAGCAGCTGGTTCTCCCTGTCGAGTACGAACCAATCAAGTCCGGAGGCCAGCACATTGCCCTTTTTGTTCACGAGCTGGCGCTGCCCGTCCTTTTTCACCACGGCCACGCCCATTTCAAAGTCCCAGGCCTCTTCGAATCCGGACAGCGCGCTGACCTTTTTCCCGGTCTTTCCGATGTAGCTCCATTCCTTCCCGTTGCGCACCCTGCACAATCCATCGGAGAAGGTGCCGACCTCGTCATACTGGGTCCTGACAATCTGCCGTCCGTTGGAATCCGTAAAGCCCCATTTGCCGCTCTTTGCGCTGACCAGAGCCACGCGGTCCCCGCTGCAGTTCACCCCTGCCATCCATTTGAGACCTGCCGGGGGCTGGGTCTTTCTCCCTGAGGAGGAGATCATGCGGAACCCGCTTGTTTCATTTCCCACGATCACCCGGTTCTCCCGCATCACCGTGATGCCGGTTGCGGGTACCTCAGACGGATCCACCCTGAGCACCTGCAGTCCCGTGTTCCGGTTGACCAGACGACCGTCAGCCATAAGGATGACCTCATCCTCCGGGCGGATCCAGGGTGCCTCGCCGGTGGCATTTTCAAGGAAAAGCCCTGTGGGAAGGTTGAAGTAGGCATATTCCTCACGCTCGGCCTCCTGCCCTGCCTTGCCCTCCGGCTGTTTCGCGTTCTCCTCCGGCTGACCGGCCTTCTCCTCTGGCTGTTCCGCCTTCTCTTCCGGCTGTTTGGTCTTCTCCTCCGGCTGTTCCGCCTTCTCTTCCGGCTGTTCCA
>OMRS01000261.1 GCA_900313545.1 uncultured Eubacteriales bacterium
CATTTTTTTCCTCCTGGTCAAAGAATCATAATGCGGAAGTATAACACAGGTGCGGAGCAAAGAAAAGAAAGCTATCTGCTGAAATCAAAGAAAAAAACCGACCTGACCATAAGGAACGGCACCCGGCGGTGTTTAGGAGGAGGGGAAAAGAGAGAGGGAAAAAAAGGAAGGCGTGATTCGTTTGTTTGACATAAGGGCAAAAAGGGTGTATACAATACCAACAATCTGCTGAAAGGGAAATGTGAATGGCGATAGCAATTCAAATCGAGCTTGATCTGCTGTGTCTGATCTTTCTGGTGGTGATCGCCAATCAGTGTATCCGGAGTGTGAACCAGAAGCTCAACAGGGTGATCTTCAGAAACATCGTGCTGGGCATCATTGCCGCACTGACGCTGGACATCTTCTGGGTCCTGATTGATGGAAGGCAGTTTCCAGGCGTGATTATCCTCAACAAGCTGGTCAACGCTCTGTTTCTGTCCTGCGCCTCCAACCTGGGGTGCCTGTGGTATCTGTACGTGCTGGAGTGCCTGCAGGCGCGTCTCTCCCGAAGGCGTATCCTTCTGGTCATGACGCCGGGCATCATCATGACCATCCTGAACCTGCTGTCCATGAAGACCGGATGGGTTTTCTGTATCAACAGCGAAAACGTGTATATCCGGGGACCCCTGTTCTGGCTGCAGAGTCTGGTGTCCCTGGGTACGCTGCTGGTGTCCCTGCTGCATCTGGTCATCCGGGCGCTGCGCGGTGACACCGGGCTTCCAAGGGAGGATCTTCGGCGGCTGCTGTTCTTCTATATCCTCCCGGTGGCGGGTACCCTGGCTGCCCTGCCCTTTCCCGGAATGCCGGGAACATGGACCTGCGGCGCCGTGTCGGTGCTGCTGATCTATATGGATGCACAGGACAGGGAGATCATCCGCGACGGACTGACGGGACTTAACAACCGCAAGATGCTGGAGGCGGTCTACGCGGACTACAACCACCAGATTTCGGACAGGAAAAAACTGGTGGTATTCATGCTGGATCTCAATGCCTTCAAGGCGATCAACGACAATCTGGGGCATACCGTGGGCGATGAGGCCCTGATGGAGGTGGCGGTCATCCTGCGCTCCAGCGTGACGAACCTTCGGGGAACCGTGATGCGCTATGGCGGCGATGAATTCCTGATACTGGGATTTTTTGACTCGGACCAGGAGGTCCAGAAATTTGAGGACGGAATCCGGAGCCGGTTCCGGGAATGGAACGAGAAAAACCAGCGGAGCTATCTGCTTGAAACCAGCATCGGCAGACATGAGTGCGCCAGGGGGGAAAAGCTGATGGACGCCATTGCCCAGGCGGACGAGGAACTGTACCTGGAAAAGAAGAGGCTGAATGTGGGCCGATAACAACGAACCGGAGAAGGAATCTTCTCCGGTTCAGCTGTATTATTGAGGCATTCTTGCGCGAAGGGCGGCGACGCGGTCCTGTCCCAGACGGATCGCCTCTTCGGTCTGACGGGGAGCCGGACCGCCTTCCACGCTGCGCTGGGAGACGCACTGCGCAATGCTGCAGGCATCAAAGACATCCGCCTCAAACAGGGGAGAGTAGGTCCTCAGCTGCTCGAGGGTCAGGTCGAGGATGGCCAGACCCTTCTGCTCGCACTCAAGGACCATCCTGCCGATGACGGCGTGGGCATCCCGGAAGGGAAGCCCCTTTTTGACCAGGTAATCCGCGGCGTCGGTGGCATTGGTGAAGCCGCCGGCAGCACAGGCCGCCATCCGGCGGGTGTCAAAGGTGCAGGTGGACAGCATGGGCGTGAACACGGACAGCGCCTTGGTCAGGGTGTCCCGGGCGTCAAAGAGGGCTTCCTTGTCCTCCTGCATATCCTTGTTGTAGGCGAGGGGAAGGCCCTTCATGGTGGCAAGCAGGCCCATCAGGTCGCCGTAGACGCGGCCGGTCTTGCCCCGGGTGAGCTCGGCCATGTCGGGATTCTTCTTCTGGGGCATGATGGAGGAGCCGGTGGAATAGGCGTCGTCCATGATCACAAAGCGGAACTCATGGCTGTTCCAGAGGATCAGCTCCTCGCAGAAGCGGGACAGGTGCATCATGGCCACGCTGGCGCTGTAGAGATAATCGAGGATGAAATCCCGATCCGACACGCCGTCCAGGCTGTTGTGGGTGATGTCGGCGAAGCCCAGCTCCCCGGCCACCATCCGCCGGTCCAGAGGGTAGGTGGTGCCGGCAAGGGCGCCGCTGCCCAGAGGACAGACATTGGCATGGTCCGCGGTGACCAGCATCCGGTCGGCATCGCGCAGGAACATTTCCAGGTAGGCAAGCAGGTGATGGGCCAGGGTGACGGGCTGCGCCCGCTGCAGATGGGTATAGCCCGGCATGAAGCTGTCCGTGTGCTGCGCAGCCAGCCGCAGCAGCACGTCGCACAGTTCCAGCAGCATTCCGCAGGATTCGCGGGCAATTCGGCGAACATACAGCCGCGCGTCCAGAGCGACCTGGTCATTGCGGCTGCGCCCGGTGTGCAGCCGCTTTCCCGCTTCGCCGATGCGCTCGGTCAGGAGCTGCTCGATGTTCATGTGGATGTCTTCCGCGTCCAGACGGAAGGTGACGTGCCCCTCCTCGATATCGCGAAGGATCCCCTGAAGGCCTTCAATAATGGCCTGGGCGTCCTCCCGGGGAATGATCCCCTGGCTGCCCAGCATCCGCGCATGGGCGATGGAACCGGTGATATCCTCCCGGTACAGCCGCTGGTCGAAGGTGATGGAGGAATGGAAATCATCCACCAGGGTATCGGTGGTCTTTTCAAAACGTCCGCCCCAGAGTTTCATGATGTGGTTCTGCGGGAAGGCACTGAGGCATCCCGCAACCTCCTTTCATCTGTCAGGGCGGACGGCGGGCGCCGGCCCTGAAATTTTCGCCATTATAGATGAAGATTCGGGGAAATACAATCTCGGAGGACGGGAATTCCGCCGGAAGGTCACGAAGAGGGAAAGGGCGGGGCATTTGCCGCAAGATGCGCGCTGACGGTGCGCCCCGCTGAATTGACACTCCCGGTGAATTGCGATAAACTCAACCTTTGATTGGAGTGAAGCCATTGAGAATTCTTGGAATAGACCCGGGCCTGGCCATCATGGGCTGGGGAATCATCGAGGTGGACAATTACCGGGAGCGCCTGGTTCAGTACGGCGCCCTGCTGACCTATCCGAAGGACACCTTTCCGACCCGGCTGCTGAGCCTCCAGAAGGGCGTCAGGAGCCTTCTGGACACTTTCCGGCCGGACGAGATCGCCTTTGAGGAGCTCTTCTTTTCAAAAAACGTCACCACGGGAATCCAGGTGGGCGGGGCCAGGGGCATCGCCCTGGCGGTCTGCCGGGATTACACGGACCGGCTTTTTGAGTACACACCCATGCAGATCAAGCAGGCGGTGGTGGGACACGGCGGCGCGGACAAGCATCAGGTCCAGGCGATGGTCCGCATTCTGCTGGGTCTCAGCGAGATTCCAAAACCGGATGATGCCGCGGACGCGGTGGCCTGCGCCATCTGCCATGCCCATACGGGCGTGGGCAGGGATACGTTTCGAATCAGGTAGGGGGACAGAACATGATCGATTTTATCGAGGGAACCGTCGCGGACAAGGGTGCGGGCCAGGTGGTGATCAGCGCCGGAGGCGTAGGCTTTCTGCTGGCCTGCTCCAACAGCACCGCGGCAAGTGCGCCCTCCACCGGTGAAAAATGGAAATGCTACACGGTCCTCAATGTCCGGGAGGATGCCATGGAGCTCTTCGGCTTTGCCAGCCGGCAGGAGCGGCAGATGTTCAGGCGGCTGTGCATGGTTTCCGGCGTGGGCGCAAAGACCGCGCTGGCGATCCTGTCCACGCTGCCCCTCAAGAATCTCTCCCTGGCCATCGCCACGGAGGACGTCAGCAGCATCTCCAGGGCGCCGGGGGTTGGCAAAAAGACCGCCCAGCGGATCGTGCTGGAGCTCAAGGACAAGATGGAGGAGCGGGACTTTGCGGGTACCGCCGCAGCCCCGGCGGCACGGCCGGCGGGAAATCTGGAAGCCGAGGCCCAGCAGGCGCTTCAGGCCCTGGGGTACACCCCGGCCGAAGCTGCCAGGGCGCTGAGCCAGGTGGCGGGCCAGGCCGGGGATGTGGGCCAGCTGGTGACCCTGGCGCTGCGCACGATGGCGTCCATGTGACGGGGGACAACAAGAGGAACGGTCGGGGAAAGGAGCCTGTGCTGCCGCAGCGTGACACGGGGCACATGAAGGAAACGAGATGAACGAGGAAGAAAGAGTTGTGACGTCAGGCTTCCGGGAGGGAGAGGACGAGCAGGAGGGAAGCCTGCGCCCTCACAGCCTGTCGGAGTACGTGGGACAGCAGGCGGTCAAGGACAGCCTGAATGTCTATATCCAGGCGGCCCGGGACCGGAAGGAGGCCCTGGACCATATCCTGCTTTACGGGCCGCCGGGCCTTGGAAAGACCACGCTGGCCGGCATTGTGGCCGCGGAAATGGGACAGAACATCCGCATCACCTCCGGACCGGCCATCGAGCGGGCGGGGGACCTGGCCAGCATTCTCACCAATCTTTCCGCGGGGGATGTGCTGTTCATTGATGAGATCCATCGCCTCTCCCATTCGGTGGAGGAGGTGCTGTATCCGGCCATGGAGGACTATGCGCTGGATATCATGATCGGAAAAGGGCCCAGCGCCCGGAGCATCCGGCTGGACCTGCCCCGCTTCACCCTGATAGGTGCCACCACCCGGGCGGGATCGCTGGCGGCGCCGCTGCGGGACCGCTTTGGCATCATCTACCGCCTTCAGATGTACTCCACCGAGGAACTGATGAAGATCCTTCACCACTCGGCGGGGGTGCTGAATGTGCAGTATGAGGAGGACGGCATCAGGGAGCTGGCGCGGCGGAGCCGCGGCACGCCCCGGATTGTCAACCGGCTGCTGCGCAGGGTCCGGGACTATGCCCAGGTCCGGGGCAACGGCGTCATCACCTGTCCCATCGCCAGGGAATCCCTTGCCCTCATGGATATTGACGAACTGGGCCTGGACAGGACGGACCGGGCGGTGCTGGACACCATGATGCGCAAGTTCAAGGGACGCCCGGTGGGTCTGGATACCCTGGCGGCCACCACGGGAGAGGATGCCGTGACCCTGGAGGACGTGGTGGAGCCCTACCTCATGCAGCTGGGGTTTGTCATGCGGACCCCCCGGGGACGCGTCTGCACCCAGGCGGCCTATGAACACATGAAGATCCCGTATCCGGGAGAGACGCAGACCACTCTTTTCAGCAACTGACCGACTGCTGCGCCCTGCAGCAGTTTTTTTGACCGAGTGAACCGGCTTTGGCCGGCAGAGGAACCAAGATGAAAACCAGCGATTTTTTCTACGATCTTCCACAGGAGCAGATTGCCCAGACCCCCGCGGAACCCCGGGATTCAAGCCGCCTGCTGGTGGTCAACGGCACGGACGGCCCCCTGGAGCACCGGATCTTCCGGGATGTCACCGATTACCTGGAACCCGGGGATGTCCTGGTGGTCAACGAGACCCGCGTGATTCCCGCGCGCCTGATCGGGTCCCGGGAGGAAACCGGCGGGGCCATGGAGTTTCTGCTGCTTCGGCGCATCGACTATACGGACTGGGAGGTGATCGTCCGGCCCGGCAGAAGGGCCCGGCCCGGCGTCCGGTTCCAGTTTGGAGACGGCCAGCTCAGGGCACAGGTGCTCACCGTCCAGGAGGACGGCAACCGGACGGTGCGCTTTGAATGGGAGGGCGTCTTTGAAGAGGTGCTTGACCGCCTGGGGAAAATGCCTCTTCCGCCCTATATCCACGAGCAGCTCAAGGACCGGGAACGCTACCAGACGGTCTATGCCCGTGTGGACGGAAGCGCGGCGGCGCCCACGGCGGGGCTGCATTTCACCCCGGAGCTGATGGAGCGGATCCGCGGCATGGGCGTGGACATCGTTCCGGTACTGCTGCACGTGGGCCTGGGGACCTTCCGCCCCGTCAAGGTGGACGACGTGGAGAACCACCTGATGCACAGCGAATACTACGAGGTGACTCCGGAGGCGGCGCAGCGCATCAACGCGGCCCGGGACGGGGGACACCGGGTGGTGGCGGTGGGAACCACCAGCGTCCGGACCCTGGAGACGGTGGCGGACGACCGGGGTTATATCCATCCGGGAAAGGGCTTTACCCGGATATTCATCTATCCCGGGGTGCCGGTGCGTTCCTTTGACCGGCTGATCACCAATTTCCACCTGCCGGAGAGCACGCTTCTCATGCTGGTTTCCGCCATTGTGGGACGGGACCGGATGCTTTCCGTGTACCACACGGCGGTGCAGGAGGGCTACCGCTTCTTCAGCTTCGGGGACGCGATGCTGATCCTCCAGGACCGGCCGAAGGTTCCCGGGGGAACCGGGGAGGCACAGGCATGATCTGGCTTCTTCTCGCTGTGCTGATGAGCGCATCCATCTCCATGATCATGCGCACGGCCCAGAAAAGCGGCGCCCGCGGCATCGGCCTTGTGGCCTGCAACTATATCGGCTGTGTGCTGCTGGGACTGACGGGAACCCTGCGTTCCGGGGCGGGCGCTCTGGAAGGGCTGTCGTTCACGCTGGGGCTGGGGGCCTTGACCGGAGCCATGTTCCTGCTGTCGTTTCTGCTGCTGAACCTGAACGTGGAGAAAAACGGCGTGGTGGTCTCGTCCACCTTCATGAGACTGGGCCTGGTGGTCTCCCTCCTTCTGTCGGCGGTGCTGTTTCATGAGGTGCCGCGTGCCTGGCAGGTGGCGGGAATCCTGATTGCCGTTTTTGCCATCCTGCTCCTCAATGAAAAGGGCGGGACCCGGAAGATGGTCCCCCTGCTTGTGCTCATGGCCACCGCGGGCCTGTCGGACAGCATGCCCAAGGTGTTTGAGGCGAAAGGGGCAGCTGCGGCCCAGCCCCTGTTTCTGACGGTGGTCTTCGGCTGCGCCCTGGTCATCGGGGGACTTGTCATTCTTCTGAGGGGAGAGCGGGTCGGCGTGAGGCACCTGCTCTTTGGGCTGCTGCTCTCCCTGCCCAACTACTTCTCCTCCCGGTTTTTCATGAAGGCCCTCATGGAAGTCCCCTCGGCCGTGGCCTTTCCGGTCTACAGCGCCGGAACGATCATGGTGGTCACCCTGCTGGGAAGGGTCCTGTTTCAGGAACGGCTGGGCCGCAGACAGCAGGCGGCCATGGCCCTGTTTGCCCTGTCCCTGGTGCTTCTGAACCTGTGAAAACCGGCATATTTTCCACAGTATATGAACATCTTGTTACAGATGTGACATAATATGTTAAATTTATTAATTTTTTATTAAATTTAACTTATATCCCTTGCGTATATACAAAAAATATGTTATTTTCCAATCCGAGAGGAACAAGTAACTTCGGTTATTTGCAAAGAGGGGTTGGAAATTTCATGAAGGCGCGAGTGACGCTGCTCGCTGCCTTGGCACTGGTTTTGCTGGTCTTGACTGCGGGGGCGGAGGAGACCACCACTCTGTGTGTCACCAGCGTATGGCAGGGGGGCTTTGGCGGGGAACTGAAGCTGACGCTGTACGCGGACGGGAAACGTGTGGATCCGCAGCCGGAGTACGATGTTTCAGGGGACGAATACATCTATCGGGACCTTCCGAGGTATACGGAAAACGGCAAAAGGATCGTCTACAGTGTCAAGGAGCGGTATTTTGAGGGCTATACGGCGATGTATGTCAACAAGAAGCCCCATTATGCGGACACCAGGCGGGTCTATGACCGCGGGGTAATCATCAATCGCGCCATGGATTACTATGCCCGTGACTGAAAAGCAGAAGCGGCTCATGCACCGGATATCCGGGCATGAGCCGCTTTTTTTGGGCTTCAGGATGCGGACTTCGAAAGGGTCCCCTTTTCAAACAGGGCGCGGATGGCGTTGAGTACCGCCAGAACCATGACACCCACGTCCGCAAAGATCGCCAGCCACATGGAGGCAATGCCCAGGGCGGAGAGCAGCAGGCAAACCAGCTTGATGCCGATGGCCAGCCAGATGTTTTCCGTGACAATGCGCATGCACCTGCGGGCGATGCGGATAGCCTGGGGAAGACGAAGGGGATTGTCGTCCATGAGCACCACGTCAGCGGCCTCGATGGCCGCATCGCTGCCCAGTGCTCCCATGGCAATGCCCACATCCGCCCGGGAGATCACCGGCGCATCGTTGATGCCGTCCCCCACAAAGGCAACCTGCTCCCGGGGTTCTTTCTCCTTCAGGATGGACTCCAGGATGGAGAGCTTTTCGTCGGGCAGCAGGCCCGCGTGGAATTCCGTGATGGACAGCGTCCGGGCGGCTTCGCCGGCCGGGCCGGGAGCATCGCCGGTGAGCATCACGATGCGGTGAACGCCGCAGTCCCTGAGGGAGCGGACGGCCTCCCGGCTGGTGGGCTTGACCTCGTCATAGATGTGGATGCAGCCGGAGTAGGAGCCCTCGGCGGTGACGTGGACGATGGTCCCGCCGACACTGCAGGGCTGGGGAGTGAGATGCTGCTCCTCGAGCATGCGCGCATTTCCGCAGGAGACCGGCTTTCCGTCCACGAGGGCGGAGACCCCGTGGCCGGCCGTTTCGGTGATCTCATGCACGCGGGAACGGTCCGGTTCCTGTCCGGCGGCGCTGACCAGGGAGCGGGCGATGGGGTGGGTGCTGGCGCACTCGCAGTGGGAGGCCAGGTCCAGCAGGGTCTCTCTGGACATGTTCACGGGATGCACCGCATGGACCGCAAAGTTGCCCCGGGTCAGGGTTCCGGTTTTGTCAAAGACCACGGTCCGTACGGCGCTGAGCGCCTCCAGGAAATTGGATCCCTTGATCAGGATTCCCTGGCGGCTGGCGGCGCCCAGCCCCGCAAAGAAGGTCAGGGGGATGGAGATCACCAGCGCGCAGGGGCAGGAGATGACAAGAAAAGTGAGCGCGCGGTAAAGCCAGTCCATGAAATCCACGCTCCGGCCGGACAGGGCCAGCGCGAGGGGCGGAAGAAGCGCCAGGGCCAGGGCGCCCGCGCACACGGCCGGGGTATAGATGCGGGCGAAGCGGGTGATGAAGTTCTCTGAGCGGGATTTCCGGGAGCTGGCGTTTTCCACCAGGTCCAGAATCCGTGAGGCGGTGGAATCCCCGAATTCCCGGGTGGTCCGGATGCGGAGCACGCTTTCCTGGTTGATGCAGCCGCTGGCCACGCTCTCTCCGGGACGGACGGGGCGGGGGACGCTCTCGCCGGTCAGGGCGGAGGTGTCCAGGCTGCTCTCCCCTTCAAGCACTTCCCCGTCGATGGGAATGCGCTCGCCGGGGGAGACCAGAATGACGGTGCCCACCGGGACTTCATCCGGATCCGTCTGTACGGGGCCCTCCGGGGTCTCCACATACGCGGTGTCCGGCCGGATGTCCATCAGGGCGGAGATGCTGCGGCGGCTCTTGCCCACGGCGACGCTTTCAAAGAGTTCGCCGATCTGATAAAAGAGCATGACCGCCACCGCCTCCGTATACTCTCCCCGTCCGGAAAAGGCAAGGAGAAAGGCGCCCAGGGTGGCCACGGCCATGAGGAAGTTCTCGTCAAAGACCTGACGGTTGCAGATTCCCCTGAAGGCCCGCAGGAGAATGTCATGCCCGATCAGGAGGTAGCAGGCCACATACCCGGCCACGCGCAGGGGAGGGGGAAGAGGCACGGCCCCAAGCACCACAAGCCCCAGCGCGCAGCCCAGAATCCTGGCCAGGGATTTTTTCTGTTTTTTCGTCATCTGAACTCATCTTCTTTAAAATGAAATCTCGCAGTCGCTTTCCACCCTGCGGCAGGCGGCCAGCACGCGGGGCATGACCTCGGCAGGAGAGGCGCCCTCCGCGAAGGTGACCTTCATTTTGAGGGTCATGTAGTTGACGGTGACGCCGGCAACGCCCGCCACCTGTGCGGCAGCGGTCTCCATTTTGGCGGCGCAGTTGGCGCAGTCCACTTCAATGGGATAGGTCTTGGTCATGGGACATCCTCCTTTGCTTGATTAAACGATTAAACACTTGTTTAATTGATGGCTAAATCATACACCCCCCTCCCTCCCGTGTCAAGGGATTTGCAAAAAAAGTCAGCCTGTGACATAATAGACTATCTTTGAAAAAAGGGGGCGACAGGCTGTGCCGAGGATCGTTCTTCCCCATCACCATGGAGAAGTGACGCAGGGACTGTTTGAACGCCTGCCGGAGAGCGAGGAGCTGCGTCTGGTTTCAGACCTGTTCAAGGAGATGAGCGACAGCAGCCGCATCCGGATTTTCTGGCTGCTGTGCCACTGCGAGGAGTGCGTAAGCAATCTGTCGGCCATGGTGGACATGACGGCACCGGCGGTCTCCCACCACCTTGCCCGGCTGAAAGCCAGCGGTCTGGTGGTTTCCCGCAGGGAAGGAAAGGAAGTCTATTACACCGCGGCACAGACCCGCAAGGCCCAGCTGCTGCATCATATGATTGAGGACCTCGTGGAGATCACCTGTCCGGAACAGGAATAAAGGAGAGAAATTTGGCCTTTCAGATTGTCAGCGATATGGCCGCAGACGTCGGCGGGGAGATTCTCCGGGAGTTCCCGGAGATCGTTTTTGTGCCCATGCAGGTTTCCTTCGGGGAGGAAACCCGGACATACGGACCGGGAGGGGACCTGGACACCGGCACATTCTATCAGCGGCTGCGGGGAGGGGAGTTTGCCGTCACTGCCCCCATCAGCCCCATCGTCTTCCGGAGGGTGTTTGAGCAGGTCCTCAGGGAAGGGAAGGACGTCCTCTATCTGGGGCTGTCCGGAGGGCTGTCCGAAAGCTTCCAGGCGGCAAGCCTGGCCGCTTCCATGCTCGGGGAGCTCTACCCGCAGCGCAGGATTCTGACGGTTGAAACCTTTTGCGCCTCCGTCGGACTGGCGCTTCTGGTCCGCGCGGCGGCGGAAAAACAGCAGGAGGGCATGAACCTGGATGCGCTGGTGTCCTGGGTGGAGGAAAACCGCCGGCACGTGTGCCACTGGTTCACAGTGGAAGCGTTTGATCACCTGAAGCATGGCGGACGGGTCTCCGGTGCCGAGGCGGCGATCGGGACACTGCTGAACATCCGCCCGCTGCTGTGCATGGGGGAGGACGGGACCCTGAAGGTGATGGAAAAACCCATGGGGAGCAGGCGCGCGATGCTCAGACAGGTGGCCTGCATGAACGGGAACTGGATGAAAGAGAAGGGCAGGCTGGTCCTCATCAGCCACGCGGATGACGAAGAGGCGGCAGGAAAGCTGAAGGAAGCAGTGCTTAAGGAGCATCCGGACGCGGATGTGCGCACCGTCTGCGCCGGACCGGTCATCGGGACACATACGGGGCCGGGGATGCTCTGTCTCGTATTCTGGGGAAGAAAGAGGCAGCTCGGACTGCCGGAGAACTGAAAGGAGGAGCCCCTTCCGCCGGGGAAACCGAGGGCGGCAGGGGCAGTCATCAAGGAATGCAGCAACAGCCAAGCCCGGTCACATTTGATCTGATCAAGAAGGATGCCAGGACCCATGCCCGTCTGGGAACGGTGCATACCCCTCACGGGGACATCCAGACCCCGATCTTCATGCCTGTGGGAACCCAGGCGACGGTGAAGGCCATGACCCCCAGGGAGCTTGAGGAAGTGGGCAGCCAGATCATCCTATCCAATACCTATCACCTGCATGTGCGTCCCGGCGAGGAGATTATCCGCAAAGCCGGCGGGCTGCACCGGTTCATGGCCTGGAATCACCCGATCCTGACGGATTCCGGCGGATTCCAGGTCTTTTCCCTGGCCAGCCTGCGCAAGGTGAAGGAGGAGGGCGTCACATTCCGTTCCCACCTGGACGGGCGGCTGATGTTCATGGGGCCGGAAACCAGCATGCAGGTGCAGGAAGCCCTGGGCAGCGACATTGCCATGGCCTTTGACGTGTGCTCCGCCTGGCCCTGCGAGCGGCGGGAGGCGGAGGAGGCCATGCACAGGACGCACCGCTGGGCGCAGCGGTGCAAACGCGTCCATACGCGGGAGGACCAGGCCCTCTTTGGCATTGTCCAGGGAGCGTTTTACAAGGACCTGAGAATCGAAAGCGCCAAGGTGCTCACCGATATGGATTTCCCGGGCTACGGCATCGGGGGGCTGTCGGTGGGGGAACCCAAGCCCGTGATGTATGAGCTGCTGGAGGAGACCCTGCCCTACATGCCGGAGAACAAGCCCCGCTACCTGATGGGCGTGGGCAGTCCGGACTGCCTGGTGGAAGGGGTCTACCGGGGCATCGATATGTTTGACTGCGTGCTGGCCACCCGGATCGCGCGCAACGGCACCTGCTTTACCGACAGCGGGCGCCTGGTGATCCGCAACGCCACGTATGCCGAGGATATGAGGCCCATTGAGGAAGGCTGCGACTGCTATGCCTGCAGGAATTTTTCAAGGGCCTACATCCGCCATCTCATGAAGGCGGGAGAGATCACCGGAGGACGGCTGGCCACCATTCACAACCTGCGTTATCTCCTCAGGCTGATGGAGAGAATCCGTGCGGCCATCCGCGAGGACCGCTTTGAGGAATTCAGGAAGGATTTCTTTGAGAAGTACGACATGACCCGGAACTTTTGACAAGCGAGGAGAAGGAACATGGGACAGTTGACCATCACCAGGGACCTTCAGGGAATTCAGGGGCTGCACCTGATCAAGCCCGCGGTCCATGGAGACAGCCGCGGCTATTTTATGGAAACCTACAACAAGCGGGACCTGGAGGAGGCCGGCATCGATATTACCTTCGTGCAGCACAACCAGAGCATGTCCACCAAGGGAGTGCTGAGGGGGCTGCATTATCAGAAGCACTTCCCCCAGACCAAACTGGTGAGGGTGATCCGTGGGGAGGTCTACGATGTGGTGGTGGACCTGAGGGCGGGAAGTCCGACCTATGGACGGTATCACGGTGAGGTGCTGACCGCTGAGAACCTGCACCAGTTCCTGGTTCCCCGGGGCTTTGCCCACGGGTTTCTGGTCCTGAGCGACGAGGCGGAGTTCTGCTACCTCTGTGACGACTTCTATCATCCCAACGATGAGGGCGGACTGGCCTGGAATGATCCTGAAATCGGAATCAGCTGGCCGCGGGTCGAGGGAGAGTACAGAGGGAATGCCTGCGCACAGGGCTATACGCTTGACGGCGTCCCCCTGAACCTGTCCGACAAGGATCAGAAATGGCCCGGAATCCGGGAGGCGTTCCGCTTCGAAAGCTGAACGGCCGTCTCTCTGACCATGAAGAGGCTTCCCTGTGAACCTTGTCTGATTGATGAAGAGAGCATGCCGGCGCTGCGGCCGGTGCCCGATACGGACTGTTGCTGAAGACGGATAAACAATCAGGAAGACGATGCTTCAAACCCAGAGAACCGACATAATGAAGGGAAAGACACATGAAAGGCATTATTCTGGCCGGCGGTGCAGGAACCCGGCTGTATCCCCTGACCAAGGTGACCAGCAAGCAGCTGCTGCCGGTCTACGACAAACCCATGATCTATTATCCCCTGAGCACGCTGATGCTGGCAGGAATCCGGGATATCCTGATTATCAGCACGCCGGAGGATACCCCGCGCTTTGAAACGCTGCTGGGAGACGGCAGCCAGTTCGGCATCTCTCTTCGCTACAAGGTCCAGCCTTCCCCTGACGGACTGGCCCAGGCCTTTATCCTTGGCGCTGAATTCATTGCGGGCGAGGCCTGCGCCATGGTGCTGGGAGACAACATTTTCTATGGCAACGGCCTGAGGTCCATGCTGAAGTTTGCCGTGAACAATGCGGAGAAGAAAGGCCGGGGCACCGTATTTGGCTACTATGTCTCGGACCCCGAGCGCTTTGGCGTGGTGACCTTTGACAGCGAGGGACATGCCACCAGCATTGAGGAAAAACCCCAAAGGCCCAAGTCCAGTTATGCGGTGACCGGCCTGTACTTCTACCCGGCCGGCGTGGACAGGCGGGCGGAGGAGGTTCGTCCCTCCGCGCGGGGGGAACTGGAAATCACCACCCTCAATGAGATGTATCTGAAGGACGGACTGCTGGATGTTCAGCTGATGGGCCGCGGGTTTGCCTGGCTGGATACCGGGACCGTGGATTCCCTTCTGCAGGCGGCCAACTTTGTGGAGATGATTCAGGCAAGGCAGGGAATCACCATTTCCGCTCCGGAGGAGATTGCCTATATCAACGGATTCATCGACCAGGCAAAGCTGATGGAGAGCGCGGCGGCCTATGGGAAGTCCCCCTACGGGGAGCATCTGAAGGCCGTGGCAGAAGGAAAGCTTCATTACTGAGAAAACCGGGACCTGGAGGGCTTGTTAAGCAGCAGGGCGGATGCCGCCAGGAGGACGGCCCGGCATGCGGCTTCCCGGGGAGGAACGAAGAGCCCCGGAGGCGGCAAAGCGGCAGGATGCACTTGCCTTTTGCAGGTAAAGCGAATATAATTTCAGCTACGAAATAGAAAGGATGTGTTTTTCCAATGAATTTTGATTTGTTCTCCATGGCCTCAGCCATCGCGGAGGGAACTCAGGCGGCGGCAGGAGCTGCGACTCAGGCGGCAGGTGCTGCGGCTGAGACGGCGGAAGCGGCCCAGATGTCCGGCAGTGCGGCGTTTGTTTACTATGCCGTGCAGTTTGCGCCCATGATCCTGATCTTTGTGGTGTTCTATTTTGTCCTGATCCGTCCCCAGCGCAAGAAGGACAAGGAAGCCAAAGCCATGCTGGCCGGCCTCAAGGTGGGAGACCGGATCTGCACCATCGGCGGCATCTACGCCACTGTCACGGCCATCAAGGATGATGTGCTGACGGTGGAAGTCGGCGGCAAGGAGAAGAGCGAACTGATGATTGCCCGCTGGGCTGTGCGCAGTGTGGAGCAGCTGTCCATCACCAATGACGCGGAGCAGCTGATCTGATTAAGAAATTCAAACCCCCTGACAGGAATTGCTGTCAGGGGGTTTTTTGATGCGAATGCTTCCGGATGAATCTGTGATGGAAAGGAAATATCCGCCCTGAACGGGAAGGGAACAGTCCCTTTCAAACAGAAAACCCCTTCCCGGACGGGAAGGGGCGGTGTGCGTGATTAGTCAGCGCTGTAGGGCAGAAGCGCGATGGCACGGGCGCGCTTGATGGCCTCGGACAGCTGACGCTGATGCTTTGCACAGGTTCCGGTCATACGGCGGGGAAGAATCTTCCCGCGCTCGTTGATGTTCCGGCGCATACGGGAGTTCAGATCACGGAACTCCTTGTAATCGATGTATTCGATCTTATCAACGCAGAAGGCGCAAACCTTCCTACGCGGCTTTCTGCCACCGCGAGGACGGCGGGCCTGACGATCCTCAGACATGAAGTTCTCCTTTCAGGCCGGCTGTTCCGGCCGGTTTTTCTCGGTCAATCAGAACGGGAGTTCATCCTCATCCGGGTTGGCATTGCTGAAGCTGCCCTTGCTGTCAACCGGAGCATATCCGGTGGTGTCAGGACGGGACTGAGCGGGTGCCTGGCTCTGCGCGGGAGCGCTGTAGCTGTTTCCGGAGGAATACTGGGAATTGGACGGCGAATACTCACCGTTGCTTCCGCCTCCGGCCGGTGTAAGGAATTCAACCTCGTCGGCAATGATCTGCACGGAATAGCGCTTGGTTCCGTCGGCGGCCTCAAAATTGTCGTTCTGAATGCTTCCGACGACGCCCACCTTGCGGCCTTTGGCAAGGAACCGTCCGCAGTTTTCAGCGGTTTTCCCAAAGGTGGTGACCCTGAAGAAGTCTGCGGTGGGGGCGTTGCCTTCCTGCCCCTGCCGGACGCGGCGGTTGACGGCGATATTCAGATTACAGACAGCAAGACCGGACTGGGTGACGCGCGATTCCGGATCCCGGGTTAAATTGCCGATCAAAATGACTCTGTTCATACGTTACCTCGCTGGTTTTCTTCCAAGTGAAGGCAGGAGGATTACTCCTGAGCGGTCTCTTCGGGAGCCTCAGCTGCAGCCTCAGCTGCGGGGGCTTCCTCAGCCGCGGGGGCAGGAACTGCCTTGGGCTTGATGCCGACCTTCTTCGTCAGAAGCTTGACCACCTGAGAACGCAGAATGTTCTCGTTGTTGCCGAGATTACGGGAGAGCTCCTTGGGCAGAGTGGCCTCGCCGTTGAAAGCTACATACACGTAATATCCTTCGGTCTTGTAATCGATGGCGTAAGCAAGACGGCGCTTGCCCCACTCCTCGACCTTGACGACTTCACCGCCGTTTGCGGTGATGATGCCATTGAACTTCTCGATGAGCGCCTTGCGGGCTTCCTCTTCGCAAGCAACATCAATGACATAGATGATTTCGTAGTTGTTCATGATGTCTTTCACCTCCTTTTGGACTCTGGCTCTGCAATCTTTCATGCAGAACAAGGATGTGCCGAGCAAGGAGTATATCATCGGGTCTTTCGTAATTCAAGGGGAAAATGCGGTTTTTTCAAAATTTCGGGGGCACTATTTCACATCAAAGGACCGGTCAGCATCCGGCAGGGATTCCATCAGCCTTTTGTGCCTGTTCATCCCTCCCTGAGAAACGGATGAATTCCATGGAACCGGAAAAAGAAGAACCCCGTCTGCAGGGCAGACGGGGGGAAAAACGGGAGATCCTCAAACTACAGCAGCAGAAGGAGGGATCCGGCAAACAGCAGGCAAAGGCCGCACCGGAAAAAGAGGAGCGCTGCTTTCTGATGGAGGGCTTTCCAGCCTTCGGGGGAGGCCATGGAGGCGGCGGTCCGCAGTCCCCAGATGCTCCGGTAAGGGATATTGTCAGCCTGCGTGCCATAGATGAGCAGCACACATCCGGCAGCCATCAGCACCGTGAGGGGCAGGGAAGGGGAGGAAGAGCCTGCATCTGCGCTGAAGTAGCAGAAATAGGCATGGGCGATGGCGACTGTATCCAGCACAAGCAGCAGGGGAACGAAAAGCGCAAGGAAACCTGCAGCCTGACAGCCGGCTCCCCGCATCCCTGCTGAAGCCTCCTGCAAATCGGCCAGATGTGCCTGGCGGACGATCCGATCCGTTTTCAGGCTGACGAAGATCAGAAGAAAAGGCCAGACCATGAGGAAAGCCCTGCTGCCCTGAAGGAACGGCAGCAGGGACACCACCGGCGGAAACAGGGGCAGACAGATGGAAATCAGGACCATGGCGGCATATTTGGCCGGACCGTAGAACAGGGACAGGATATGCCCGGGAGGCCTCGTTCGTTTAATCAAGGATGGAATCACCTCCGGCGGAGGTAAAGTAGCTCGAATAGGTGGTATAGATGCTGCTGCCCAGCCTGCGGATCCCGCCGTACAGGTGACGGGTCAGCAGATCTTCAATGCCGTTTTCATTGCGGGTTTCGATGAGGGCCAGCATTTCCCTGTGCTCAGAAAGCACATCGGGAACATTGTTGCCCATCAGCAGGTCCAGCATGCAGAACCTCGTATAGCTTGACTGGGGGGAGGAGAGCCGCTTCCAGAGCAGGGGTTTGCTGGTTCGGCGAAACCATTCGGCGTGCATGGACAGGTCCGCGTGCATGAAGGTGGATGCTTCAAATGGAACGTCGGGGTTTTGGTAGGTCTCGCCCACGGCGCACAGACAGGAATACAGATAACGGACCCGTTCCACGTCTGAAGGGTTGCAGATCCGGATGTAGTCCCGGAGGACCATGGTTTCCACTGCCATCCGTTCGAAGATCAGCTGACTGATGGTTTCGATGGACAGGGGAGTCACGATGGATCCCTTTTTGGGCTCGATTCTGACCAGACCGTTTTCCTGCAGGCGCTGCAGAATGGCCCGTACGGGAGTCCTGGAGAGACCGAAGCGCTGGCACAGGGAGCTTTCACTGATCAGATCTCCGGGTTTCCAGACAAAATGCAGAATCTCATTGGCGAGAATCTCATACTGCTGATCGTGTGCGTCTTTGGAGGACATTTTACTGCCTGCGGGAGAACCCGCAGCCTCCTTTTCTCAGAATGCGGCGAGGGATGACCTCATCCCAGATGATAAACGTTCGGGGACAGAAAGTCAATTACTTGTATACAAGTTTAAAAAAAGAATCCGGCTGTTTTTGAGACCGGATGGAGGAGTATGATGATTAAAACATTGAAAAATGCCAAAAAACGGTGTTGTATTCCGTCGGAAGGCATGATATGATGTATACAAGTAAGCGGGCAAGCCGCCAATTTGAAGGAGGTACTCCGATGAAGAAACTTCTGACTCTTGCTCTGGCAGTGCTGCTGGTTCTGGGCTGCATGAGCGCGCTGGCTGAAGATCCCTTTGCATCCCTTGGAAAGTTCGAGATGCAGGTCGGACATGCTCAGCCGGAAGGAAATCCCCGTTATGTTTCCATGGAAAAGTTTGCCAAGGATGTCGAAGAGAAGACCAATGGACATGTAAAGGTAACCGTGTTTGGCAACGGCCAGCTGGGAACCGAGAAGGAAATGCTTGAGCAGGTCGTGGCGGGTGTCGTGCAGGGCATGCGCGGCGGTCAGTTCGACTTCAGCCCCCGTCTTCTGATGTTCACCCTCCCCTTCTTCACCAATACCCGTGCGGAAGTGACCGCCCTGCTGCAGAGCGATCTGGCCAAGAAGGTCTGTGCCGAGGCTGAAGCGACCACCGGTACGGTGATCATCAACCTGTGCGATGCCGGCGGATACCGCCAGTTCTCCAACAACAAGCATCCCATCACCAAGCCTGAGGATCTGGTTGGCCTGAAGATGCGCACCAACGGCATGAAGACCATCGACATGACCTTTGTTGCTCTTGGCGCCACCACCACCACCGTTCCCTATGCTGATCTGTACATGGGCCTCAAGACCGGCGTCGCCGACGGTCAGGAGAATCCGTGGGTCAACGTCGTGGGCATGAAGTTCTATGAGGTTCAGAAGTACTTCACCCAGGTGAACTATCAGTTCCATCCCGATCCCTTCTATGTCAACGCCCAGTGGTGGAACAGCCTCCCCGAGGAGTTCCGCACCATCATCCAGGAGTGCGCGACTGAGATGGGCGAATACAACGACAAGCTGATCGATGAGAACTCCGAGGCTGCCAAGCAGGCCATCATCGACAGCGGTGCCGAAGTATATGTTCCCACCGAAGAAGAACTGAAGGCGTTCCAGGATGCCTGCCAGGTCGTGTACAAGCAGGTTGTTGAGGAAGGCATCTGCACTCAGGAAGAGCTCGACGAGATGTTCGCGATCGTTGCAGCTGCAAAGTAATCCTGACGTCTGATTCCCTCAGGATATGTCATACGGGCCGAAGCAGCCGTTTTCGGCCCGTTTTTTGAATGTTTGTAGAATGCTCCGGAAGTGCCTGATTTCCGGGGCCTGTCGGAGGAATCAATGAATAGAAAGGAAAGCTTCATCGAGAAAGTATACATGGGGATTGGCGCGGCGGCCATGGGACTGCTGGCGGTCATGGTGATTTTCACGGTGATTATGAGATACTGCTTTTCTCAGAGCTGGAAATCGGTCTCCGAATTCAACGTGACGCTGTTTGCCTTTACCACATTCTGGGGGATGGGAATCAATGTGCTCCGTGGTGAGCATGTTTTTATCAGCATTCTCTTTGATAGCTTCAAGCCCGGGGTCAAGAGAATCATGACCGTTTTCGACCTTGCGGTAATGCTGGTGGTGGACTGCCTGTTTGTCTACTATTCCTGGGGATATGCCGCCAAAATGGGACAGCAGATCAGCCAGGGCATGGAGATTCCCATGCTGTACATGTACGGAATCATGCCCGTGTGCGGAATCCTCTGCGCGGTATGCATCGTCGTCAAAATCATCGAGGCTGTCCGGGCCCCGAAATCCGCCTATGAACCCGTCAACAACTGAGAAAGGAGGACTCGTTAGATGGCAATCGTATTTCTTCTGCTGGGACTGATTGTGTTTGCGGCAATCGGCGTCCCTCTTGCCTTTTCAATCGGCGCCTCCTGCATCACCTATCTTTCCGCGGCGCAACCCATGTTTCTGAGCATGATGCCGCAGAGGATCTGGAACGGCATCTACAGCGAGCTGATGATCGCCATGCCGCTGTTCATGCTGGCGGGTGAGCTGATGAATACCGGCGGCATCACCAAGAGAATTATTGACTTCTGCATGGAAATCCTCAGACCCATCCGCGGCGGCCTGGGTGAAGTGAACATTGTGGCCTCCATGATCTTCGGAGGAATCTCCGGTTCATCCGTGGCGGACACCTCCGCCCTGGGCAGCATTCTGATTCCGGCCATGCAGGAAAAGGGCTATCCGCCGGATGTCTCGGCGGGCATCACGGTGGCGTCTTCAACGATGGGCATGATCATTCCGCCATCGACCCCCATGGTGGTCTATGCCATGGTATCCGGTGCCTCCATCGGCGCCCTCTTTATGGCCGGTGCGGTCCCTGGACTTCTGATCGGCCTGACGCAGCTGATTCTGGTGTATGTGATCAGTCACAGGAACGGCTGGCATCCGGCGCGCGAACCCTTCTCTTCCAAGCGTTTCTGGAAGGCGTTCCTTTCCGGAATTCCCGCGCTGCTGATGCCCCTGTTCATCATCGTCTGCGTTTCCGGCGGCGTGTGTACGGCCAGCGAGAGCGCCGGCGTTGCCGTGCTCTACAGCGTCATGGTCGGTTTCCTGCTTTACCGGGAGCTGACCTGGAAGGATATCTGGAACGCGCTCAAAAAGACGCTGATTTCCTCATCCTCCGTCATGCTCATCATCGGCTTCACCCAGATCTTCACCTGGATTCTGACGATCCAGAAGGTCCCGGATATTGTGGCCAACTTCTTCATGAACATGAACGTTTCCCGTATCGGCATTGCTCTGATGTTTGACGTGCTGATTCTGGTGATCGGCACCTTCATCGATGTCAGCCCCGCGATTCTGCTGCTGACGCCCATCATGCTGCCGGTCATGCAGCACTATGGCTTCTCCGCGCTGCAGTTTGGCGCCATGATGATCACAGGTCTTGCGATCGGACTGGTGACCCCGCCCGTGGGAATGTGCCTTAATGCCTGCAACAAGATCAACCGGATGCCCATCATCGACATCTTCAAGGGTGCGGCGCCCTATGTGGTCTGCAATATCATCGTTCTGATCTCGATCAGCGTATGGCCTGAACTGACCGCGTTCCTTCCGAGACTTCTGGGATACTGATCCGTTTTTCCGGGGTGCAGCAAACTGCTGCACCCTTTTTTTGGATAAAGGGATCCTGGTCCGGGCAGAGGGAAAGCGCCGGGCCCTGTCTCCTGTCCGGCTGGAACCCCAGCAAGCCGGGCAGATGCGGGGACATGTCCTGCTGACTCCGTGAGGTGGCCTCCGGCGGGTGCATGTCCCGCTCCGAAAGGGGCTTCACCTCTCTGGGAAAGAGAGAGCTTCTTCCGGCGTGACAGGTGGGGGAACGGGATGAGAAAGGACGGAAAGTCTGTGAAAGCTGTATAGTTTGCATGTCGAAACGGTTGCGGGGAAGGCGGAGAATTTCGTATAATGCTGTACGAAATCAGGAAATCGAGGATCAGGAGAGAATATGTTTGTAGATCAGGTAAAAATCACCGCAAAGGCGGGCAACGGCGGCAACGGTTCGGTGTCCTTTCACCGGGAGAAGTTTGTCCAGAACGGCGGACCGGATGGAGGGGATGGCGGCAACGGAGGAAGTATTCTGGTGCTGGCTGACCCCAACATGCACACGCTGATGGATTTCAGATATAAAAGGAAATATCAGGCGGAAAACGGGGGCAGCGGGGCCTCGGCACTCAGAAAGGGCAAGGCGGGTGAGAACCTGCTGATCAAGGTTCCCGTGGGGACCCTGATCCGGGAGGCGGCAACCGGAAGGATCGCCGCGGATATGCATGATCCCGGAAAACAGGTGGTCCTGCTGAAGGGCGGCAACGGAGGCTGGGGGAATGCCCATTTTGCCACTCCGACCCGGCAGGCGCCGAGCTTTGCCAATCCAGGGCAGAAGACGGAGATCGTGGAATTCGAGCTGGAGCTTAAATCCATTGCCGATGTGGGCCTGGTGGGCTTCCCCAATGTGGGAAAAAGCAGCCTGCTGGCCAGCGTGACCTCCGCCAGGCCCAAGATTGCCAACTACCATTTCACCACGCTTGCACCGAACCTGGGCATCTGCCGCAGGTACGGGGTGGATTTCATCATTGCCGACATTCCCGGAATCGTGGAAGGAGCCAGCGAGGGAGTGGGACTTGGTTTCCGGTTCCTGCGGCATGTGGAACGGACCCGTCTGCTGCTGCACGTGATTGACATCTCAGGCTCCGAGGGACGGGACCCGGTGGAGGACTTTGAGCAGATTTCGGATGAACTGGCGGCATACGGCGAGCTGGCGGAGCGTCCCATGATCGTGGCGGCAAACAAGATGGACCTGCCCGGAGCGCAGGAGAACCTGGAGCGCCTGATCGCGCACCTGCACGGCACGGATATTGAAGTCTATCCCATTTCCGCTGCAACACAGCAGGGGATGGATGACCTGATGAATGCCATTATCCGGATTCTTCCCACCCTGCCGGAGACACGGGTGTTTGAGGAGGAGGAAGCGCCGGAGGATCTGGGCGCGGAGCCCTTCACGGTCAGCCGCACCGATGAGGGCTATATGGTCAGCGGCCCCATGATGGAACGCCTGGTGGCCTCGGTCAATTTTGACAGCACCGACAGCCTCAACTACTTCCACAGGACCCTGCGCACCCGCGGCGTGATTGATGCGCTGCGCTCTGCAGGCTGCCAGGAGGGAGACACGGTGCTCATCGGTGACATGATGTTTGACTTTATCGACTGAAAACCGGAGGATAATGAAAGATGATCAATGGAAAACAGCGCGCATATCTGCGGAGCCTTGCCAATTCCATGGAACCCATTCTGCATGTGGGCAAGGACGGAATCGGAGAGAACCTGATCCGCCAGGCGGACAGCGCCCTGGAGGCCCGGGAGCTTTTCAAGGGTACTGTCCTGCAGAACAGCCCGATTTCGGCCAGGGAAGCCCTGGACCAGCTGTGTGCGGCCACCGGGGCGGAACCTGTCCAGACCGTGGGCAATCGTTTTGTCCTTTACAGGGCGAGAAAGAAGGATCCTGAAATTGTTCTTCCATGAGAACAATATGCGGGAGAAGGTGAGGGGAAGAACTGGCAGAAGTTTCATCTGATCTGCGGGAACCGGGAACCGGGCCCGCAGGTTACGAAGAAAAGGAGGAAGCGGCATGGAGAAACTGTTCCACCTGAAGGAGAGGGGGACGACGGTAAAAAACGAAATTATCGCCGGCATCACCACCTTCATGACAATGGCGTATATTCTGGCGGTTAACCCGGGCATTCTTTCAGCCTGCGGCATGGAATTTGGAAAGGTCTTTGCGGCCACGGCCATTTCCTCCGCTTTGGCAACACTGGTGATGGGCCTGGTGGCCAATCTTCCGTTTGCCCTGTCGGCTGGCATGGGCATCAACGCGTTTTTTTCATATACCGTGTGTCTCGGAATGGGTTACTCCTGGAAAATGGCGCTGACGGCAGTGTTCTGCGAGGGCCTGATCTTTATTGTTCTGACGATTTTCAACATTCGCGAGGCGATTGTCAGCAGCATTCCCAGCAATCTTCGCAAGGCGATCAGCGCCAGTATCGGACTGCTTATTGCCTATATCGGTCTGCAGAATGCGGGGATTATCGTTCCCAACAGCACCACCGTTTCCGCTCTGAATCCCAGGTGGTTTGCAGGAACGGGAGGCCTGGCGATGCTCGGTCTTCTGATCATCTCCGTCCTGATGATCAAAAAGGTGAAAAGCGCGGTTCTGCTGGGAATCATTCTGACGACCCTGATAGGGATCCCCATGGGAGTGACGAAGTACGCAGGAGGGTCCTATCTTCCCGCAGCGCCGTATTTCATGGAGTTTTCCTTTGGAGAGATTTTTAGCTCTTCAAAATCCGTCTTTGACTTTATCGTCATTCTGTTCATTTTCCTCTTTGTCGACCTTTTCGATACGGTGGGAACCCTGATCGGCTGTGCCGGCAAATCCGATTTGATCCGTCCGGATGGAAGCATTCCAAACTGCAAGGAGGCGCTGCTGGCGGATGCCATCGGAACCACGGCGGGAGCCATGCTGGGAACCTCCACGGTGACGACCTTTGTGGAAAGCGCTACAGGGGTCGCAGTTGGCGGACGGACAGGACTGACCGCGGTGACGACGTCGATCCTGTTCCTGCTCTCCCTGTTTCTGGCACCGCTGTTTGGTTCTATTCCCAGTGCGGCAACGGCACCTGCCCTGATCATTGTGGGAGCGTTGATGGTGACCTCGATCAAGGAGCTGGATTTCTCGGACTATACCGAAGGAATTCCCGCATTTTTGACCATCATCTTCATGGTGTGCGCCTACAGTATTTCAGACGGCATCATGTTCGGCATCATTTCCTATGTTCTTCTCAAGTCTCTGTCCGGACATTTCCGGGAGGTAAACAAAACCTCCTGGATTCTTGTCGGGCTGTTTGTTCTGAAAATCGTCTTTAATGCGATATCCGCATAATCGCCGGAATCCTCTGTCCCGGGAACAGAACGGTGTTTTCCCCCCTGTTCCCGGGGCGTTTTTCTTTCCTCCGGGAGCCATGCTTATTTGATTCTGGAAAAGACCGTACCCGGACAGACCACCCAAATGCGAGGGACACCATCATTGCTTTATGGCCCGCTCCTGATGCATGTGAATACATGGTCACGACTTCCCTGCCCCCGGGTTTCAGTTCATCAGGATGCGCAGTTTAAACCTCTCTCCCCAAAACACAGACAACCCGTCCGGGACAGTCCGGACGGGTTGTTTGCTGAAATCAGCTCCTGACGGGCTCCTTTTCGAGCGCTTTGAGGCACAGGGGGAACAGGAATGTGACATAGAACAGGGGCAGGAAGCAGGAGAGCAGGTTGCCGGCGGGGCCACCGATCAATCCCTTGATCTGGGGAGCCAGAATCAGGTTGACCACATAAAAGCCCATGAGACCGACGACGGCCCGTGTAACCCTCTGAATCATCGGAATATCATCGGTGGAGAAACGGACAAAGCGCCGTTCCAGAATCCAGCCGAACAGGAAGCCGGTGCAGTATCCGACGCCTTTGAAGGAATCAAGGGCCATCTTGGCACCGTCCACGAGAACCTTGCCCTGCGCATCAAGGTCCCGGGGATAATCCTTGACCGAGGCATAGATGCACAGCACAACCGACAGCACGAGGCCGACGCACAGGATGATCCAGTCTTTGTCGGGATTGTTTTCAATCCATATCATGAGTTTGGAGACGAGGCCCATCATGAGAATACCCGAGGCCAATCCCACGATCACATCCTGGGGTGTATGAACGCCGACAAAATTGCGGCTGAAGCCGACCAGCAGCATTACGATAACCATGGTGCACCGCAGCGCGGCAGGCCATTTTTTCCGAAAGAGGGCGCTGCCAAAGACTGCGGAAGCGTTCATGGTGTGGCCGCTGGGGAAAGAGTATCCTGTTGCCGTGGACATGGTATTGCCGTACGGAACGATTCGGGGATCTCTGATCCAGGGACGGTACGCACACGCAGTGATCTTCAGAAATCCGTTGACAATGCGGTTGCCGCTCCAGCCCATCAGGATGTAGGTGCCGTCTGCCTTGCTGATGCACCAGTAGATCAGGCCCATGATGATGATGGCGGTGGGCAGTTCCCCGAAGTAGGTCATCTTGGCCATGAAATCCGCGAGGAAGGTACCGACGCTTTCCCTGAAATTCTGAATGGCAAGCAAAATCGAGATATCCATGAATTAACCTCCTGGTTTTAGAAAATCGGTGCACATTATAACATAAGGTTTTCTGTGAAACAAAGCTCTTTTGCATCGGGTAGGACGTGCACAACCGTCTTTAAGGACAAACGACGGGAATGGAGACGGGGAAAGAATGAAAAGACGTAAAAAAGCGGAATCCCGGATAGGATTCCGCCAGGAATGTCCTGTGCCGCAGGGAGACCAGTGAAGCTGCCGGCCCGGGAGTGTTCTGCAGAAAGTGGCGGCAGGCCATCCGCTTACGGGAAGAAAGTATCACATCGTCCGCTGCGCCAGCGTATCTCCAGCGTGCCGTCGGCAAGAAGGAAAGCATAGTGATTGGGTCCGGCGGCGATATCGATGACCGGTTGGGTAAAGGTGAAATCGCAGTGGCTGTGATGGCCGAACTCGAAGGCATGGACATTGCCCTCAAAATCCAGGGCGATCACGCCGTTTTCACCGGCTGCCACGCGGCAGACCTGTTCCCACCGGGGGATGAGGGGAGAGGAAGAAACACTCCGTCCGTCGGCGGTGATGCCCACGGCATAGCCGCTGGAGACTGACACGGTGATGCAGGGCTCGGGGAGGGACAGGGAAGGATGGGAGGCGGTCACCGAAGAGGGGCCTGAGATCACCGTGCCGTAGGCGCCGGCGTACAGGTGCTCGGATGGGGAGAGGTCGGGAAGAAGCGTTTCTTCATGGTAGCCGGAGCACATGATCCGCCCTCCGGACAGGAGGCAGTAGGAGTCATAATAGCCTGCGCGGATGGATTGTACACCTGAGAACAGGGACAGGTCACACTGATGGTAACGGTTGTCCCCCGTGGCGAGAACATGGCCGTCCGCCGTCAGCCCCAGCGTATGCAGCGCGCCGGAAGCCACGGCTATCACCCCACGCCAGTTCTGGGTTTCGAGCTGACCGCAGTCGTTTTCACCGATGGACAGTACGCTTCCGTCGTCCCGCAGGAGAACGGTATGCCGGAAGCCGGCAGCAAGATGTCCTTCCGGACGTGGAGTTGGCCGGGGCGTGGGAGACGGCGCCGGTGTGGGCGTGGGAGAAAGCGTCGGTGTGGGAGTTGGGGACGGTGTGGGCGTCGGAGAGGGCGAAGAGGTTGGCGCGGGGGACGGTGTGGGCGTCGGAGAGGGCGAAAGAGTTGGTGTGGGAGACGACGTGGGAAGGGAAGTCGAAGAGGGAGGAACCGCCGTGTTCAGCTTGATTCCGATGACATCCCAGGTGATGGAGGTTTCAGGGAGTGCCGTGGGAACCGGTGAAAGCGAGGGGGTGGGCACAGGTGTCGGAGAGGGCGTCGCTGTGGGGGAGGGCGTGGGGCTCGGAGAAGGTGTTGGAGAAAGCGTTGGGGTTGGTGCAGGAGACGGCGTCGGTGTGGGCGTGGAAGTATGAGCAGGTGTAGGCGCAGGAGTCGGTGTAGGCGTAGGAGTCGGTGTGGGTGTCGGTGTCGGCGTGGGTGTGGGTGTCGACAGCGCGGCATCCGCCATCTGGTACAGAACCAGGGAGGATTTGTAGTCCCGGTTTGCAAAGGCCAGACTGGCGGCTGCGGAATAATCTCCGCTTTCATAGAGGGCCAGTGCCTGCTGATGGCGGATGCGTCCCAGAAGCTCCCGGGCTGCGGAGAGAACCTCTTCGGGAGCATCATCAGGCAGACGCTCCGAGATCAGGGCCAGGGCTGAAGCCGGTTCGCCGCGATAGTTCAGCAGATCTGCACAGGAAAGCAGCGTGTCAAGGTACAGGGATGAGTTTTCCGGATTCTGCTGCGCCAGATTTTCCAGGGCGGCAAGGCGCAGGTTGACCTGGGGGAGATCTCTTTCATAGGCGGCATTTCGGGCGGCGGAGGCCGCAAGGGCGGGACGCAGCTGCAGGTATCCCCAGACAAGCGCGCAGAGCAGGATGGCCAGTGGAAGCGAACACAGAACCGCCCGGCGGACAAAACGGGATTCCTCCTCCGGCGGCCGGGGAGAATCGGGATGAGTGCTGTATGCCATAATATCCTCCCGTTATCAGTCCGTGATCATCTTGGGAAAGACGGACAGAAAGTTCCTGGAGTTGACTCCGTTGCTGGTGGACAGGACCAGATAGATATCGTCGATGTTCTGCAGCGCAAGAACCTGGCGGAAGGTTCCTCCGGCAAGCGCGGCATCGTAATAGTTGGCGCGCAGGTCCGTCATCTGGACCTCGCTGTAGAAGGGCAGCAGATAGGGAAGAAAGCAGTTCCCGAAGGAATCGGAGATGAGCAGGGCCCGGCGCTCGGTGCCGAAGCCGGAGGTGAAGCGGCGCCAGGGAACCCGGGTGTTGTTGATGTAGGAGGTGTAGGTGTGCGCCCGGGGATTGTGGAGGGGAATTTCCGTCTCTTCGGTGAGGTGGGTGACCACCGTGCTGCGGGTGGGCAGCAGCGGCTCCGGCAGGCGGGCGAGATCCTCACGGTTCCCCTCTTTACCCATGGATATCTCCTGATATGTCATCTCCTCATAAGGAATCGAAGGATATCCCCGGGACCGGGCAATGGCTGAGGCGCAGTACCAGGCCCCCAGCTCGGACCAGTGGTGATCGGTAAAAAAATAGCAGCGTTCACGGCGCATGAGGGGATCGTTCAGGATTTCAGGGACGTTGTGGATATAGACCCCTTCTTCCACCATGGACTGGAGCACCTCTTCCATGGTGCTTTCCCAGCTGACCGGACTGCGGGTGGCCCCCATCAGGTTGCGGGCGACCGCGGCAACGGGAGGCTGAAGGAAATGGACCTCGCCCTCAGGCCCCAGCATGTGGCGAAG
>OMRS01000335.1 GCA_900313545.1 uncultured Eubacteriales bacterium
CGCCTTCTCTTCATCCGTCAGAAGTTTGTCATACTTCCAGGCCTTGCGGTCATCGGACCAGGCTTTGAAGCCTTCCAGGCCCATGACAGACACGAAGAAATTCATCTCATCCTTGTTGCAGTCCTGAAGGAACGCAATATCCTTCGCCGCTCCGCCTGCGAAGGCCGCATACGGCTCCAGGGTTCCGCTTTCTGCTTTTCAGAATCCGGGCAGGCATTTGCCCCGGAACCGGATGCGCCCGCCTCCGGTTCTCCTTTTGCATCAGCCGGTGCCGGTTTCGCCCGTCATCCTCAGCAGCCTGCCTCTATTTTAGCTTTTCCGGCATCGTTTTTTAAGGGGGGTTCCGGAATGTCAAATCTCCGGTGGTCCCCTTTCGGCGCTTTGGCCGCGGGCTGCCAGGTGGCAGCCAAGCGGCTCAGGGAGGCGAAGCGGCCTGACGGACGGCTCCCTGAGCTTTTCCGCTGTGCTTCATCAGGCGGACGCTAAGCCGGCCGACGCCTGACCTGCTGCCGCCCTTTGCCGCGTTCTGGGGTATGCAGCCTTACCGCTGCTCCCGGGGCAGCTCCACCTCGGGATTGAGGAACGTATCCGCGGGAAGGGTTTCGTACGGGATTCCCTGGGCATCGAGGCTCCCCAGGAACGCCTCGAAGTACCGCCTGGATTCGAAGGTCTGATTGAAGCTGATATGGAAAAACCCGGCGGTTTCCGACAGCATCAGGGACATCGATCCCTTGAAGACATCGGGATTCAGGTAACGCACCTCCGTGATCTGATCGGAATAATCATTCGTCCGGAGGCCTCCGACATAGTCAACGGTGACGGTATCCTGGGGACGGTTTTCCGCCATTGCCATCACCTTGTTCTTCAGGCAGTAGAAGGGAAGGCGCTTCCCGATCCTCGTCATCAGCCGGATGGAGGAGGTCAGAAGAAGCCCCCACTCCTCGGTCATCTGTGCCTTCATCGCCGTTCTGAGCTTTGCAGCCAGGGTGCCTGCCGGCACCGTGTCCAGCTCCTCCACCTTCATCGCAAGGAAGACGGCTGCGGCGCAGTTCTTGAAGGTCCTTTCCACATGCATGTACTTCCTCAGGGAAATCGGGACCACGGCCATGACCACCCCCTGGGAATCAGGAAGCTCTCTGCGGATGCCCTGCCCCACGAGCACGGAGACCGCGGAGGCGGGAGAGGCGGATACGGACTTCGCCCAGCCCAGCAGATCCCCTGTCCTGATCCTGAGAGGGTACCTGTACATCAGGGGGCCTTTTTCGGTTTCCAGTTCAGGAAGCCGGATGCGGTGCTCACTGTTGGCCAGTTTTTTCAGCTCCTTGGGATCGAGCTTTTCATCGGTGTCGAAGCCTTCCGCGGTTTCCGCCGGATCAAAGGGGATTTTCTCCGTGATGATCCCTTCATCGCTGTATTCCTTTCCGTCCTTCGCGCAGAAATAGTGGTACAGCGTCGCCTCAATGAACCGGTTCAGCCCCAGGCCGTCGCACAGGCCGTGGAACATGGCAAACCGGATCCATGTGCCGTGATAGGTCACATCAAGCATGTGATAATTGGTCGTGGCGTCCCCGATGACGCGCGCCTTTTCGGACTCGGCAACGAGAAGCGGCAGATTGTTGTCCGCATAATAATACAGGCCCTTTTTCCTGACAAAAGTCTGAAGGAAATACGGCATCCTCTTCACGGTTTTATCCACCGCCTTCTGCAGAAGGGCGCCGTCGATCCGGTCCGTCGTGCAGACCTCCACATTAAAGCTTCTGGGTTTTCTGGAACCGTAAAACTGGAATGCGCCGCCGACATTCCATTCCTTTGCCGTGAACTTCGGTGTTGATGTCATTGTCTTTTTTCTCCTTATTCAGTTTTGAACGCGCCAAGCAGCGCCTGGCACCGCCTGGCCACCGCCCTCCTGGTGACCCCGCTCTTCCAGGCCAGATCAAATCCGTGAGGCGTCCCATGCGTCTCATGTATTTCGGTCCGAACCCCTGCATCCATCAGTCTTGTTCCATAGGCAAGCCCCTCATCATGCAGGGGGTCAAGCTCGGCAAGCTCAACATACGCGGGCGGAAGGCCTTCAAGGGAGGGGGCCTCCATCGGGGAGGCGTATTCCGGGTGCTCGCAGGGAAGCTCCGGGATAACCATCTTCCAAATCCACTGTACATCCCGCGTCGTCAGCACGGGCGTATCCGGGGAATTTCCCGCGGAGCGCGTGCGCATCCGCCAGTCCACCGCCGGATAGATGAGCATCTGGAAACAGGGAGGCCTGATTCCCTGATCCCGTATCCTCAGGGCAGCCGCAGCCGCAAGTGTACCCCCCGCGCTGTCCCCGCCAACGGCGATCCGCCCTGAATCGATCTGCATCTGCTCATGCCGGCTCAGCACCCACTCGTAAGATGCGATGCAGTCATCCAGCTGGGCGGGATAGATCCATCTGGGGGCCAGGCGGTAATCGGGAAAGACCACCGTGCAGCCCGCCTGGGCGGCAAACCGCTTTGCAAGGGCATAATGATAGGGGGCCGCCGGAAAGAGGAACCCGCCTCCATGGAAATAGACCAGACACGGCCCCGGGGAGGCTTTCCCTTCCGGCGTGAAAATGAAAACCGGTATCCTGTTTTCATCCTTTCCCCCAATCAGCGTCCGCCGTACCCTGACGCCTTTTGATCCCAGAGCGGGAACCGCCCTCATGACGGGCTGCAGGATCTGAATCCCGCGTCTGGATGTGGGGATTTTCACACGCGCGATCCAGCGCAGCTGCGGATCAAGCCGGTCCGCCTTCCTGCCATCTCCCATCCGCTCTGTCCTGCTCATCTGTGCCTCCGGTCAGTCTTCCTTCTCGTTTTGAGAATTCCTCGGTCTGTTTCACGCCGTTTTGTCCTGCGTTCAAATATATTATTATAATTTAATCCGGCATATTGTCAAGTATTTTACATGACATTTGGTGGAGCGCCCTGTCTCCTGTTCAATTCCCGGACGGGTCCCGCCGTTTTGCGGGACAGCCTTCCCCGGATCCTCCGCTTCACCGGGGTTTAAGTCCTCCACGGCAAAAGGGCCCTGCGGCTTTTCTCCCTCCCCTGCCCGGCAGCAAAGAGGGCCGCGGATCCACTTCCGGATCCCGCGGCCCGTTTTTCGTTTTTCCCCAGGATCACCGGATCCGCGGTCCGGGGGAGCCGCGCCGGTCCTGCTCAGTCCCCGATTTCCCCGCGCGAACCGGCACCCCCGTCCGGGCCTTCGCCCGGTCCCCCCGTCTGCACGAACAGCGGCTCCGCTTCCGAGCTCCGGATCCAGCCATCCAGAAAGTCCATCTGCTCCCCGGTGTGAAACCAGTGTTCTCCCCCCTCCATGACCGTCAGGGCCGCATTGTGCCCTTTGGCAAAGTCACGGATGGTCTCAGGCCGGGTCAGATTGTCCCCTGATCCGTAAAGGATGCGCGTCGGCGCGGTCCACCGGACGGGATGGCTTCGCACATAGCAGAGATACTCCCAGGACAGGTCCTCCCCGAAACCGGTGCGAACCACGCCCTTGGTTTTCAGTTCCTCCTCCGTCACATTCGCCCATGCCATCATGTCCGTGATCAGCCTTTCCATATCCACGATGGGCGAGATAAAGTACGCCCTCTCAATCATGCGGTCGATTCCCGCATTCATGCTGAAGAAAGCTCCGATGCTGTTGCCGATCAGGATGATGCGGCCATGCTCCGTTTTCAGCTGTTCCACAGCTGCGCGGATCTCCCTGCCGGTGTCCCAGGGGGTAAAGGTCTGATAGTCCAGGCCGAGCACCACGCGCCCCGGAAACAGCGCCCGGTAGTGTCCGCTCTCCGCTGCGCTGCCGCCCTTCCCGTGAACGTATAACACCGCATTTTTCATATTTCTCCACTCCTGTTCTGAATCCTGGTCCCTCCCGGCCGCCGTGCACGGGCGGCCGCGAAGGCCGCATCGTCATCCCTCCGGATCCGTTTCCCAAAGACGTGCGGAGCAGGTCCCGCAGTCCCTTCTGTCAGGCGGTCCCCCCGGAGCGCCGGATTTCGCCCCAGGTCCGCCCTGCCCCGTCCCCCCGGCCTCAGGCCGGGTCCTCAGGCGTCTGCAGGATCCCCTGCACCCAGGAAAAGAGCCGGGATGACTCCGCGGCAAAGTCCCGGACGCCCCGGCTTTTCATCTGCCGGCAGGCCTCCACGATGTCCCGGTCCCCGGGGCCGGCGTGGCGGCTTAACTCCTGCAGCCCTCGGCAAAAGCATCCCTGTTCCCTGAAAACCCGCGCCCGGATGACAAAGGTCGCCGCCTTTGTCAGCTCCCGCAGCACCCCGGCATCCCGCTCAAAGAGCATGTTGTGGACGCACCCGTGATAGACACTGCAGGCGCCTGTCCGGATCGCCCGCTCCACCGCCCCGGCATCGACCTTTTCAAGGATCGCGTCCAGGCTTCCGACAAGCGGCACCGTGTCATGGCAGAACTGGAACAGCTCGGAGGTCTCCCAGTTCTGCAGCTCCCTGCGTCCCGCCAGGAAGCCGCAGACCAGGTCCCGGTGCTCCAGCCTGTCCAGCATGTCCCGGTAGGTCCCGATATCCTCCGGGGCAAGCGTCTCCAGGATCAGCACCATGTCGATGTCGCTCCCCTCATGGGCCTCTCCCCGTCCATAACTGCCCTGCAGTCCGGCAAACCAGACCCGGTCCCCAAACGTTTCCGTGACGAGCCTGACATACCTTTCCAGCCATCTCCCGATGTCAACCATCTCTGTCCCCTCCGTCCCGC
>OMRS01000408.1 GCA_900313545.1 uncultured Eubacteriales bacterium
CCCGCCCGTCTGCCGGGATTTCATCCCGCGGCCGCGCCTGCAGCGGTTCTGCGGGCCCCCTGCTTCAAACGGCGGCGGGGAGCAGGGCGCTTTGCAGGCATAAAGAAGAAATCAGGGGGAGAAGAAGGTGTGCCGGCCTGACCGCAGGACCGTCAGGCCGGCGGAAAGAAAGCCAACGGAGGTGCGCCGGGATGGCACAGACAAGTACAGCGACGAGATTCACCACAGTGCGTTCCCTGCTGAACGCCCTGGCCAGGACGATGAACCTCATCAATCCGGAGATGGAGAATCACCATCAGCAGACTGCGTATCTGGCATACCAGACCGGCGCGGAGATGGGCCTTGGGACGGAAGACCTGCATATGATTGTTGTCGCCTCGCTCCTTCACGATCTGGGAACGATCGTGAAGCCCCAGAAGGAGAACCTGTCGCAGATCGAAAGCCGCCGGCGCGAGGTCGCGCACATCGGTGCGGAGATGATCCGGGACCTGAAGCAGTTCAGGCCCGTCGCGGATGTCATTGAGCTGTGCCAGAACAGCTACCTGGACAACGTGAGGTTTGCAGGGACAAAGGAACCCCTGGTGACGCTGGATACAATCCACGGCAAAACACAGGTGAGCATGGAACAGTACATCGATGTTGCGGGATGCATCCATCTTGCCGACATCATCTCCGCCTCGTGGGATGAGGGCAGCGGAGAAATCCTGAACCAGGTGAGCGTGTACAAAAAAGGCGTGGAGGCGGGGCGCGGCACGGAGTTTTCGGACAAGGTGGCCGACGCGTTTCTCAGGCTGAGCGACAGGGAATACATCTGGATGGACTTTGCCCTGAACCCGTCCTTCCTGACCTTCTTTACCGGGGATATGCACGATGTGGATCTGGAACAGACCGTGGAACTGACACAGCTGGCCTCACGGATCATAGACTTCCGGAGCGCTTTCACGGCGATGCATTCCGCCGGGGTGGCCGCGTCCGCCAGGGAACTGGCAAGGCTTGCGGGGATGAGCGAGGAAGACTGCCGGAAGATGGAGATTGCCGGAAATCTGCATGATATCGGAAAACTGCGGGTCCCGAATGAAATCCTGGAGAAGCCGGGAAAACTGACGGACGTGGAGTTCAACAAGGTGAAGGAGCATACGTATTACACCCGGCTGATTCTGTTGGGTGTGGAGGGGTTTGAGGATATCGCCGACTGGGCGGGGTATCATCATGAAAAGCTGAACGGGCGAGGGTATCCGTTCCACCTGGACGGGTCCCGTCTCGATCTTGGCTCCCGAATCATGGCCGTGGCGGACATCTTCTCGGCGATTACGGAGGAAAGGCCCTACCGCAGGCCGATGAACCGGGAGCAGGCCATGAAGGTGATGCGGGAGAACGTTGAGAGGGGAGGAATCTGCGGGGCGATTGTGAAGCTGCTGGAAGAGAACTATGATGCGGTCAATGACGCACGGATGAAGAAGTCGCGGGAAGCCGGGGCGCGGTACTTTATGACCTACCGGCCAGGCGGGGAAGATGGCGCCTCATCCTGAACCGAACCGGACCGCGTCCGCGGGGGCGTTTGTGCGGCACGCGCCCCCGTCCGCCCCGGGGGCCCTGATATAATATGGAAGAAACACCCGCCAGGGCAGAGGAGATCTCTGCCCTTTCCGGATTGAAGGCACAGGATCGCTTTGCCGCAGGCAGGCGGCGGGTATGGCCGGGACACCGGATGGCCGCAGGTGCCCGGCAGGAACACGGCCGCCGGCGGCGCTCCGGTCACGGGAGGAACCGGTGTGCCCCGGGCCTGTGAAGCGCAGCATTCCGGCTGCCGCAGACAGGAACGCAGCCCGCACACCCCGGGAGGCCAGGTGCGCGAATGAGCTTGCCTGCCGGGTGAAGGGAAGCTGCATGATCTGCGGCCGGACCCGCGGGGGTTGCAGTTGCATTGCGGCATCAGGGGGATGCTATAATGCATGCGGAAATCATGAAGAACGGGGCCGCGGCAGGCCGGCGGCGGGCTTCCCCGGTCCGGCGACGCCCGCAGGGAGCGCCGGC
>OMRS01000193.1 GCA_900313545.1 uncultured Eubacteriales bacterium
AAGGTATAAGTATCTGATCACGCTGGAGGATCCGAGGAGCGAATTCCGCAGCTGGTGGCAGATGATTCCAAACCTGGCAGGCAGCAATGACAGCTTCAAAAGCTGGCCCAGCGGCAACATGACCATTGCGAGCATGATGTTTTCATTGCCGATGCTGACCGACGTGATGAAAAAACGCAGCAGCGGAAAGAACGGGATTGCGTTTGCGCTGGCCTGCGCGTATGTCCTGATCTACGGCTACAACCGGATCCACATGACCAGTCATTTTCTGTCGGATGTCTGTTTCGGAACGCTGATCACATACCTGATTTACGCGCTCATCAGCACCGCGTTTCTGCGCGCCCATCAGGAATAGCGTCCGACCGGGGACGCATGCAGCGGCAGAAAACCGTATGACGTCAGGGCATCAGGACCGAATGAAGGCGGTGCTGGATGTGACGGTCCCCGGGAGCGGATACGGGCAGAAAAGGAAGCGGTACGGCGGTTTCTGCATAGCCGGCGCCTGTGCAGACCCGGCAGGAAAGAAGACCGGGGCACGCGGAATCACTGAGCGTGAAGCCTGCGCTGCGCCAGGAATCCCGGAAGATGCCTGAGAGACGGGTCAGACCACTGCTGAGACAGGGAAGGATGCCATTGCGGGTTAACCGGATTCCGGGTGCTGTGAATGCCTCCGGCCCCATCCCGGGACCTTTACCGGGGCGAAGGGCGTTTCTTTGTTGACAGAGGAGCCGTGACCACCTGCGTACATGATGGATCAGATCTGTTTGAACCGGCCGCCTTCATTCCGGTTCATAACGCCCGCCCGCCGGAGGGAGACCGGAAAACAAAACCGGCAGGCGGGACCGGTCTGCGGGCAGGCAGAGAGAATGATGAATGGGGCAGGGAAGCCTGGTGCCGGGGAGAGAACCTTCGCATTGACCGGCTCCGGCATTCTTTCCGCTTTAACCTGCCGAACGCCCGCATTCCGGAACTGACCGGTCCGGACCGGCTGACGGATCTTCCGAGGCTCCGCCCCCGGGAACCAAAGAGGACAGACCGGATGGAAACCGTCGGGCCCGGGGAGATTCCCGCAATGGAGCGGCTTATGGAGCTGTAGTTGCCGAACTGGCGCTGCCTGGACTTCGAGAAGCCGGCTGAGGACGATGACGCTGCTATACTGCGCGGCCGCCGTTTGTTCAGGAGCAGTCTGACCGCCCGGGACTGCGACGGCACTCCGGTTTTGAAAGCAGGCAAAGCGGTGGAGACATGGCCTGCGCGGATACCGACGCGCCGGGTCAGCCTTTTGCACTGCAGCAGGATGCGCCCGGGTCCACGGCGGCGCGGGTGAGGCCGCCTCCCGAAGCTGCATTGCCGTCCGGTCAGCGGGTTGTCGTCTGACCCGGGAGCGCGGGAATGCAGCACGGTGGTAACTATTTGGGCGGAATCAATTCCCGCCTCCTGATGAATGTGCAGGAGCGGCAGCCGCAGGCTTTGTGGATTCCGCCGGTGAACCTGCGGGCACCCGGCCAGGTGACCCGCGCCCGCGGCTTTGCAGCCGGGCGCGACAAAACGGCGGGCAGGGCGCCCTTTCCGATTGACAGGGGGAAACCCCGTGTCGTATGATTTTTCAGATCCGGGGGAAGATGCCGGCGCGCCGTGCGCGGAAGCGGACCCCCCGACACAACAAGAATCAGGAGAAAGTGCATGCTGGAACTCAAACAGATTCGCTATGAAGTCAACGACGAGACGGGCCATGCCGAGATCCTCAGGGAAATCAGCTTCCGGATCGATGCGGGAAAGTTCGTGGTCATCACCGGCCCCAACGGCGGAGGAAAGTCCACCATCGCCAGGACGATCGCCGGAGTCCTGCGGCCCACCTCGGGTCAGATCCTTTTTGACGGCCGGGACATTACCGGCCTGAGCATCACCGAACGGGCGCGGCTGGGCATCAGCTATGCCCTGCAGCAGCCGGTGCGCTTCAAGGGCATCCAGGTCATCGATCTGCTCCGTATCGCCGCGGGCCGCAGGCTGTCCTTCGCGGAGAGCTGTGAATACCTTTCCCGGGTGGGCCTGTGCGCCCGGGAGTACATCAGCAGGGAAATCAACGCCAGCCTCTCCGGCGGCGAGCTCAAGCGCATCGAGATCGCCACCATCCTGGCCAGGGGCACGCGGCTGTCGGTGTTCGACGAGCCGGAGGCCGGCATCGACCTGTGGAGCTTCCAGAGCCTGATCCGGGTCTTTGAGCAGATGCGCAAATCCATTGAAGGCAGCTCCATACTGGTCATCTCCCATCAGGAGCGGATCCTGGAGATCGCCGACGAGATCATCGTGGTGGCCGACGGGACCATTTCCCAGCACGGGCCCCGGGAGCAGATCCTGCCGGGCCTCATCGGCACATCATCCGCTGTGAGCAGCTGTGACAGGCTGCAGGAAAGGGGCTGAGCGACATGGATCCGATTCAGAAGCGCATTCTCGAGGAAGTGGCGGACCTGCACGGGGTGCCGGAGGGCGCCTACAACATCCGCGCCAACGGCGAGAGCACGGGGCGCCGCTCCACGGCCAACATCGAGATCACCAGCAAGACGGAGGGCAGCGGCATCGATATCCGCATCCGCAGCGGCACCCGCAACGAGAGCGTGCACATCCCGGTGGTGCTCAGCCAGTCCGGGCTCCGGGAGGTCGTCTATAACGACTTTTACATCGGCGAGAACTGCGACGTGGTGATCGTGGCGGGCTGCGGCATCCACAACTGCGGCACCCAGGACTCGGAGCATGACGGCATCCACCGCTTCTATGTGGGGGAGGGCTCGAAGGTCCGGTACGTGGAGAAGCATTACGGCGAGGGGGACGGGACAGGCAAGCGCATCCTCAACCCCGGCACCGAGGTGTACATGGAGAAAAACAGCGCCATGGAGATGGAGATGGTG
>OMRS01000148.1 GCA_900313545.1 uncultured Eubacteriales bacterium
CATCACCACCACCATGATCATGAACATCACCATCATGACCATGATGCGGATGAGATTTTCACCTCCTGGGGCGTGGAGACGGTTCGCCGCTTCAGCGAGGAAGAGCTTTCCGGCATCCTGTCCCGGCTGGAGGATACGCATTTCGGCAGCATCCTGAGGGCCAAGGGCATCATTCCCTGCGTGGACGGCGGCTGGATTCACTTTGACTATACACCCGGTGAACAGGAAATCCGCAGGGGCGGAGCGGATGTCACCGGCAGGCTGTGCGTCATTGGCTCGGATCTCAAGGAAAAGGATCTGGCTGCGCTCTTCGGGGTGTAACAGGAGGAGAACATGGCAGTACCTGTATATCTGTTTGCAGGTTTTCTGGAGAGCGGGAAGACCTCCTTTATCGCCAGCATCCTGCAGGATCCCGGATTTACCCGGGATGAGGAGACCCTGCTGATTCAGTGCGAAGAGGGAGAGATGGAAATTGAGCCCCAGGTGCTGAGAAAAACCAAAACCGTGGTGGAAAACATCGAGGACGAGGATGAATTCACGGAGGAGACGCTCAGGGACATGGTCAAGCGCAACCATCCGGACCGCGTGATCGTTGAATTCAACGGCATGTGGAACCTGGACGAGGCCATCGGCCGGTTCCCCTCCTCCATGGAGCTCTTCCAGATCATCACCATCTGCAATGCCGAAACCTTTGACATGTATTCAAGAAACATGGGTGCCAAGATGTTGCAGCATCTGACGGATGGCGACATGATCGTCTTTAACCGGGCCACCGAGGAGACGCGGAGCCTGATCAGGGATGTCAATGTCCGGGCCATGAATCCCCGGGCCTCCATCTATTTTGAAAATGTGGACGGCACCAGCGAGGATTACGGCGCAGGCATGCCCCCGCCCTATGACATGGATGCGGAGGTCATCGACATCCGGGATGACTGGTTCGGCATCTTCTACATCGATGCTTCTGAGAACCCGGAACGGTATGACGGCAGGAAAGTGCGCCTGAAGGGAGAAACCTACTTTGGACGCGGATTTGCGGACAATGAGTTTGTACCCGGGCGGCAGGCCATGGTCTGCTGTGCGGAGGATATCCGACTGGTCGGCTTTATGGCGATTCTCCAGGGACAGCCGCGTCCCGCTGCAAAGTCATGGCAATTGATTGAAGCAACGGTTCACTGCGAGGAAAGGCCGGAATACAAAGGCCTGGGCCCGGTGCTGTATGTGGAATCCATCACACCGTGTGCACCGCCGCAGGAGGAAGTTGTCACCTTCTGAGAAGGCCAGGCCGATTCACGGGAGAAAAAGTGACGCCGCCTGAAGATGCCGAAGGGACGGACTGCAGATCCGTCCCGGGAGCAGGACAGACGGGCCAGGCGACTGCGGCGCAGGAGGGAATCCTCTGCGCCGCATCTTTCGTCTCCCGGGGGAATACTCAACACAGGAACCGGAGGAAAGGAACAAAGTGGAAAACAGGGTGCAGGAAGAGGTCAGAATCCGGGCGGAACAGGTGTCCTACCGCTATGCGGAATCTGGAAAAAACGCGGTGGACAATGTATCCATGAAGGTCAAGAAAGGGGAATTTCTTGCGGTGCTGGGACAGAACGGCAGCGGGAAAAGCACGCTGGCCAAGCTGTTCAATGCGCTGTATGTGCCCCTTGCCGGAAAGGTCATGGTATGCGGTATGGATACCCGGGAGGACGAGCTGGTCTTTGAGATCCGCCAGCATGCCGGCATGGTCTTCCAGAACCCGGATAATCAGATTGTGGCGACCGTGGTGGAGGAGGATGTGGCCTTCGGCCTGGAGAACATGGGCGTGGAACCGGCGCAGATCCGCATCCGTGTGGATGAGGCGCTCAGAAACGTGGGCATGGAAGGGCTTTCCCACAAAGCCCCGCATATGCTGTCCGGAGGTCAGAAGCAGCGGGTGGCCATCGCGGGTGTGCTGGCCATGAAGCCCGAGGTCATCATTCTGGATGAGTCCACGGCCATGCTGGATCCCAGCGGCCGGCAGGAAGTCATGAACACGGTGCACCGCCTCAATGAGGAAGAGGGCATTTCCGTTGTGATCATCACCCATTACATGGTGGAGGCAGCCACTGCGGATTACATCCTGGTGATGGACCAGGGAAAGCTTGTTCTGACCGGAAAGCCCCGGGAAGTGTTTTCCAGGGTGGAACAGATCCGCTCCATGGGCCTGGATGTTCCGCCCATGACGGAGTTGTCCTGGCTGCTTCGCAGGGACGGCATGCCGGTCCGGGACGATGTGCTGACTGTGGATGAGATGGTGGAGGAAATATGTCGCTTGTTGTAGACCATATCAGCCATGTGTACATGGCGGGAGGACCGTATGAGACGCGGGCCCTTGATGACGTGTCCATGGAGATCCGGGACGGGGAATTTGTGGCGCTCATCGGACATACCGGCTGCGGAAAGTCCACGCTGGTCCAGCATCTCAACGGACTGCTCAAGCCCTCTTCCGGACGCGTGCTGATTGATGGGGAGGACCTGGCAGGCAGGGATGTGGACCGCCGGGCCATCCGCATGAAGGTGGGTTTGGTGTTCCAGTATGCGGAAACCCAGCTCTTTGAGGAAACCGTGGCCAGGGACATTGCCTTCGGACCCCGGAACCTGGGTCTCCCGGAGGAGGAGATCGGAAAGCGCGTCCGGGAAGCTATGGAAAAGGTGGGGCTTGACTACGGGGAGATCGCGGAACGCTCCGTGTTCGAACTCTCCGGCGGACAAATGCGCAGGGTGGCCATTGCCGGTATTCTTGCGATGCATCCGGAAGTGCTGGTGCTGGACGAACCCTGTGCGGGCCTGGACCCCAGAGGGAGAAACGGTATTCTGGAAATCATCCGCAAACTGCACAGGGAACAGGGAACCACCATCATTATGGTGAGTCATTCCATGGAGGATGTGGCCAACCTGGCCGAACGGGTGGTGGTTATGGACCACGGCCGCATTGTGATGGACGGAGCCCCCAGAGAGGTGTTTGCCCGCGGGGAGGAACTTCGCCGCATCGGGCTGGATGTTCCGCAGGGCGTTGAGCTGGTGGAGAAACTGAAGGCCAGAGGGATAGACCTGCCTGAAGGGCTGTACAGGATCGGGGATATCCGGGAGGCCATTGTGCAGTTGCACAGGAAAGGGGACCGCCGTGCTGAATGACATCACGCTGGGGCAGTATTATCCGGGAAATTCCATCGTCCACAGGATGGATCCAAGAACAAAACTGCTGCTGACAATCGTCTATATTGTGGGCGTGTTCTTTATCGGGAATATCCCGGGATACCTGATCGCCCTGGCTTTTCTTGCCCTGACAGTACGGGTGGCTGGCATCCGGTTTTCCTATCTGCTGAAGGGCGTCAAGCCGCTTCGTTTCATAATTATCTTTACCTTTGTGCTGAACCTGCTCTTCAGCAGCGGTGAGACGCCGCTGCTGACCCTCGGGTTTTTCCGCCTGACGAAGGAAGGCCTGCTCAATGCCGTCTTCTTTACCATGCGCCTGATCTTCCTGGTGATGGGTACCTCCGTGCTGACGCTCACCACCAGTCCGGTCCAGCTGACGGACGCCCTGGAGCGCCTGCTCCGGCCCCTGCAGAAGATACATTTTCCGGCCCATGAACTGGCCATGATGATGACCATCGCCCTTCGCTTTATCCCGACGCTTCTGGAAGAGACGGATAAGATCCAGAAAGCGCAGATGGCCCGCGGTGCGGATTTTGAATCCGGGAACCTGATTGCCCGGGCCCGGGCCATGGTGCCGCTGCTGGTGCCTCTCTTTGTCAGCGCGTTTCGGCGCGCCAATGACCTGGCCATGGCCATGGAGGCCCGCTGCTACCGGGGAGGGGAGAACCGCACCCGCCTCAAGCAGCTGCACTATACCCGGCTGGACGCCATCGGGGTGGGCGCCATGGCGGTTTTCATTCTGCTGATTATTGTGGAGGATGCCCTGATTGGATGAGCTGCGACTGGTGGAGCACCACAGACCTTCAGAGGCAGACCACCCTCCGGAGGGCAAACGGCGCCTGCGGCTTCGGGTGGAGTATGACGGGACCGGCTATTGCGGCTGGCAGCGCCAGAGCAACGGCCCCAGCGTGCAGCAGACCCTGGAGGAGGCCTTTGAACAGCTGACCGGGGAGCGAACCTGGGTGGTGGGCAGCAGCCGGACGGATGCCGGCGTGCATGCGCGGGGACTGTGCGCCCATGTGGACACCGGGTCCCGGATTCCGCCGGAGAAGATGAGCCTGGCCCTCAACACCCGTCTGCCCTGGGATATCCGGGTGCTCTCCTGTGAGGAGGCTCCGGAGGGCTTCCATGCCCGGTATTCCGCCTGCGGCAAGATCTATTCGTACACCTACTGCAATCAGAGAAACATGTGCGCCATCGGAAGGCAGTATGCTGCACACTGTCCGCTGCCCATGGACCTGGAAAGGATGCGTGAAGCGGCGGCGATGGTGGAGGGCCGGCACGATTTCCGGGCCTTTGCGGCCTCCGGGTTTACCGCCAGCACCACGGTGCGCACGCTGTTCCGGGTGAGGGTGACCAGGGAGGGAAACCTTGTGGGTCTGCACTTTTTCGGGGACGGTTTTCTCTACAACATGGTCCGCATTCTCAGCGGCACGCTGGCGGAGATCGGGACGGGCAAGCGGGACTGCGGATGTCTTTCCCGGGCGCTGGAGAGCGGAAACCGGCTGGAGCTGGGAAAGACGGCGCCGGCCTGTGCGCTGGTGCTGGAACACGTGCTCTACCGCGGGGATGAACCCCTGGCGCAGGCGTATTTTAAAGGGAGGTAACTGGAGTTGTTCGGACTGGATGAGCTGGGGCTGGACCTGGGAACGTCCATGCTGCATATCGTCGTCAAGGGAAAGGGAGTCGTGCTCAGCGATCCGGCCTATGTGGCTTATGAACGGGAAACCCGCGAGGTCACGGCCATGGGCGAAGATGCCTGGCGGATGTACGGCAAGACCCCGGAGACGATGGCGGTGGAGCGTCCCATGAGACAGGGACATATCCGCAGCTTTGATCTGGTGAGCAAAATGCTGCACAGCTATCTGCGCAAGCTCATCGGTCGCCGGGCAGCTTTCCGCCCGCGGCTGATTCTGGCGCTGCCCAGCGGAGTCGTGCCTTCGGAACGACAGACCCTCATCGACATCTGTGTGGACGCCGGCGTGCGCAGCGTGATGCCGGTGGATGAAAGCGTCCTTTCAGCGATCGGGTGCGGCATGGACATCACCCAGCATTACGGTCGGATGAATGTGGACATCGGCGGCGGACGTACCAGCCTCTCGGTCTTTTCCCTGGGCAAACAGATTGTCTGGATGGTCACGGATGTGGCCGGGGACCGTTTTGATGATGCCGTCATCGACTATATGCGCAGGAAGCACAACCTGGTCATCGGGGAGCGCTCCGCCGAGAACCTGAAGATGGATATCGGCACGGTGAGAGCCCGAGGCCTCTCCATGGAGACCCTGGCCTACGGCCGATCCCTGATGACCGGGCTTCCCCGGGAAATCAAGGTGACCAGCGAGGAGATGACTGAAGCGCTGGAGATGCCGCTGCTGGAACTGGCCAATGAGCTCCGCAAGACCATCGAGCGGACCCCGCCTGAGCTGGCCAGCGACATTTTTGACAACGGAATAGTGCTCTGCGGCGGCGGCACACGGCTGTATGGCCTGGATGACGTGCTCTCCGAGCAGCTCCAGATCCCCATCAAGTCGGCGGATGAACCGGAGCTGAGCGTATGCAGGGGCATTGAGGCTCTGATGATGCATCCGGATGATTACGAGGATGTGGAACTGACGGGAAGCATCCGCGAATCCATCAATCAGAAGTGAGGACAGCATGAGGTACGATCTGCTGCTTTGTGATCTGGACAATACCCTGGTTGACTTTGACGCGTGTGAGCGGCTGGCCTTCGGAAGTGTCTGCAGGGCAGCGCATCTGCCGGAAACCGAGGAGTATCTGGCGTGCTATTCCCGCTGCAACCTGCGGCTGTGGCTGGAACTGGAAAAGGGGAAACTCCGCCAGGATGAGCTGGTGATCCGGAGATTTGAGGATTTCCTGCGGGAAACGGGACTTGTGGGAGATCCTGCGGCGATGAATGCCGTCTATATGGACAGCCTTTCGGGACAGGCGGTGCTTTTCCCGGATACGCTGGAATGCCTTCGAGCCTGGCGCGAGTGCGTCCGGGTGATGTTTGTGACCAACGGGAGTTCCCGTGTTCAGCGCGGAAGGTTCCGGAGGATGCCTTTTGCGGAGATGGAGGGAGAAATGCTGGTTTCCCAGGAGGTGGGCGCCGCAAAACCCGATCCCCGCATGCTGGAGATCGCCATGGAGCGCGCGGGTGTCAGGGACCGGCGGCGCGTGCTGGTGCTGGGGGACTCCCTGACCTCGGACATGAAAGCGGCCTGCAATGCCGGGATGGACAGCTGCTGGATCAACCGCAGAGGACTTCCCCGGAGCGAAAACCTGAAAGTAACCTATGAAATCCGCGGACTGGACGAAGTCCTCGGAATCCTGAAAGGGGATGAAGACAGATGACAATCAGAAAGATGGCGGCGTCTGCGGCCCTTGCGGCCTGTCTGCTGCTTGCGGGGGGCTGCGCGGTGCAGCCGGATCCCACGCTGGAACCTCTCAAGGTCTCCGACGGATCGGACATCATTCCCTTTGGCTCCGTCTCGGCGCTGCCCACGGCCACTCCCACGCCGCAGCCGCAGGCCACGCCCTCGCCCACGCCGGATACCTGGACCAACAGCGACCAGAGCACCTGGGAGGAATGGAGCGGCGGTGAGCTGCCCACGCCCACACCCAGGAAGGCGGCCACGGCAGCCCCGGATCAGAAGACCTGGGACACCTCCACCACCGACTACAATGCGGGGTATCCTGTGCTGCGCCTGGGCTCCGTCGGAACGGATGTTCAGGATCTGCAGATCCGCCTGACGGAACTGCGCTATTTCACGGGCGCGGCCGACGGGCGCTTCGGTACGGACACCCAGCAGGCCCTCATGGATTTCCAGACGCGCAACGGCCTGACCGCGGACGGCATTGCCGGACGGGAAACCCAGGACCTGCTGTATACCTCCCTGGCACAGCCCAAGGTTGTCAGCGCAGAGACCCAGCAGGAGGAGTATATCCTGCTCAAGGAAGGAACCTCGGGACTGGAGGTGCGCAAGCTGCAGGGCAGGCTGGCGGAGCTCGGGTATTACGCCGGCGGTGTGGACGGCGTCTACGGCAGGACCACCACGGAGGCCGTCAAGGCCTTCCAGCGGGCAAATTACCTGTCGGCGGACGGACAGGCAGGGGTGCAGACCCAGAAAAAGCTCTATTCCACGACGGCGGTGTATTCCAAAACCCCGGTGACCACGGCCAACCCTGACCAGACCCGGGCACTGACCGTCGGAATGACGGGAAACGATGTCTATGCCCTGCAGGAGCGGCTCATCGAGCTGCGCTATCTGAGCGGTGTGGCGGACGGCGTGTTCGGAGAGGAGACCCGACAGGCCCTTATCGCCTATCAGAAGAACAACAATCTGACTGCGGACGGGGAAGCGGGACTGGCTACCCTGAAAAAGCTGGCCGGTTCCAGCAAGGCGGCAACCAAGAACACGCCCACCAAAGCCCCGGTCCGGACGATCGCCATGCGTGAGGGCGATACGGGCGACGATGTCTATTCCCTTCAGGCCCGGCTCTTTGAACTGGGGTACTATGAGGGACGCATTGACGGACGGTATTCCGCAGAGACAACCGCAGCGGTTATCCGCTTCCAGGAGGACAACGGCCTGACTGCGGACGGCATGGCGGGCAAGGGAACGCTGGCAAGAATGGAAACGGCGGAAAAGGCCCGGAAGGAGACGGACAAAGCGGATACGGAGACCTCCGGACAGACGGGCACCTTTGAGACGCTCCGCCGGGGCTCCAAGGGGGACGGCGTGCTGGTCATGCAGCAGTATCTGCATGATTTCGGATACCTGAGCGGCGAGCCGGACGGACAGTTCGGCGCGGCCACGGAACGGGCGGTCAAGCTTTTCCAGGAGGCCAACGGCATGACGGCGGACGGTATTGCCGGCACAGGTACGCTGTCGCTGCTGCTTTCCGGGCAGGGAAGGACCTACGGTGAATCCTTCGGCAAGGGAGCCAAAGGTGCAACGCCCGTGCCGGCAGCGGCCACCCCCGTGCCCACCGCGGTGCCCAACACCAGCGTCATTCTCCAGTGGGAGAGCGAGGGAACGGATGTGATGCAGTACCAGAGCCGTCTGGCGGAGCTGGGATATCTGCAGTCCAAATATGTGACCGGCAAGTTTAACCAGCCCACGGTCAATGCCACCAAAGCTTTCCAGAAGATGAACGGGCTCAAGGTGGATGGAGCCGCCGGTCCGGAAAGCCTGAAGCTGGTGTATTCGGACAATGCGCTGGATGCATCCGGCGTACGGGTAAAAGATCGTATAGGGAAAGCGCTGGACACGGAAGTGTCCAGCGCTTTCACAGCAGGTATGGCAGACGGACAGATCAGGGAAGCCCAGCAGAAGCTGGCTTCCCTGGGATACCTGTCGTCCTCGTTTGTCAGCGGAATTCTGGATACGGAAACGGAAAAAGCCCTGCGCACCTTCCAGCAGGCTAACGGTCTGTCCGGGAACGGGAGCATGGATGAAAATACCCTGTCCACACTGTATTCCGGCAGTGCCATGAGTGCACAGGTGCAGACGGCCAGCAGCGAAAACGTCCGCCGTGAGCGGGAGGAGTACCGTCTGAACGGCGCATATCAGACCAACCTGGCAGGAGGAGGATTTCTGTGCAGCGACGCGGACGCCCTCTATTTTGCGTGCAGGGAGCAGCAGGGTGCCCTGTGCAGACAGGAGAAGGGATCCTCGCAGGTGAGGGTGCTCTCCCAGGACATTCCCCGGGAGCTGCACATCACCAATGGACGGCTGTACTATGTGGCCTCAGATGAGGGGGAGGACTGCGTCATCCGGCTGGATACCCGAAACGGGCACCGGGATGTGATTTACAGAGGCGGGATCCTTTCCCGCTTCTGTCTCCACGATGGAACCATGTATGTGCTGGATGCCTCGGGGACGCTGAAGGAACGGGATTTTGGAGGAAACGAAAGCGAGCTGATGACCGGCGTCCAGGATTTCAGTATGGATGTGCCGGCAAACCGCTGTATCGCCGTGACCGGGGAAGGCGTGGTCGCCCTGGAACTGCGCACCGGTAAACAGGAGACGCTCTATGCCGGGCGCGTGCGCCAGGCTCTGCAGATGGGGGACTACCTGCTGGCGCTCTCAGCAGGGGAGGTGCTGCGCATATCCGGCATGCAGGCCGTGCCCATCCGAAGGGATGGGGCCAACCGCATCGGGGTCAGCGGGGACCGGATCCTGGAACTGACGGAGGACGGCGTCATCGCTTTTGATATCAACGGGGAGCATGCCAACCAGGTCCAGTCCGGACACTTTGATACATTCTGCATTGCGGACGGGATGCTGTATCTGGGGGACGCGGCAGGATATACCCTCGCGTGCCCCCTGTAAACCTTCTCCTGCCCGCGCGGTTCATGGTGCACCCGCGGGCAGGAGTAAAGAAGAAAGACTTTTGAAATCCAGGAACCGCGCAGGGAAGGCAAAAGACACAGGGCTTTTCAGATGCCGGGGGAAGTCAGGCCGAAGGGATCCTGCAGGATCTGTTCCACGGCAAGCAGGAATGCATGACATTCGGGATCCCGGTGCAGAAGATCCGCGGCAGCGCGGCATGCGGCGAGAAAATCCGCTGACAGGCCGGACAGGCCGCTGGCAGCCAGGGGACACAGGGCGTGCGCGCGGGGATCCATGCGCAGTCCCGTGGCAGCGGGGAAAACCGGGAACAGCCGGCAGGAGAGGGGGCGATCCTCCCGCCGGCAGCTTGATGTGCAGATGAGCAGCAGGGCCGGCCGGCCGCCGAGGGCGTAGGAGGCGTGAAGGATGCGGAAAGCTTCTTTCCCCTCATAAAGCGTCTCTTCCCCGGGAAAAAGCAGCATTCCGCTGGACTCATCCCCCTGGCAGCATGCGGCATCACACAGCCGGCCGCAGTCGCGGTGAAGGGGGGTCAGATTGCGCAAAAGCTCCCGGGCCTGGGTAAGGGCTGAAATCATGGCGTCTGTTTTTCCTGTCCGGTGCGGACAGTCAAACCTCCTTTCCTCATGGGGGCCTTCCGGCTCCGGCGGAGTGTGCGCCGCCGGAGCCGATATGATATAATCCTGACAGAAGAGGGGATGATCGCGTGGAAATGAAGGCAGTGGAATTTGTACAGGAAAACTGGGGCGAATCCCCCGAGGCGATCCTTTACCAGCAGGACTGCCTGCAGCTTCTCAAGGATATTGTGCCCTGTACAAGAGGAAAAGTCCAGATGATTTATCTGGATCCGCCCTTTATGTCCGGGCGCAGCTTCAACGCCGGCGTACAGGTCACCGATGACGCCGGAAGGGAAAAAAAGGTCACCATGACGGCGTATCAGGACCGACAGGATCTGGAGAGTTACACGGACCTCATGTCCCGGGTGATTTCCGGCTCCCGGGCCCTTCTCAGACCCGACGGGACGATCTTTGTGCATGTGGACCGCCGGGCCTCCGGAATCATACGGAGACTGCTGGATGAATGCTATGGTCCTGAAAGGCTGATCAATGAGATCATCTGGTGCTACGAAAGCGGCGGACGTTCAAGACGGTCCTTCTCACACAAGCATGATACGCTGTTCTTTTACGGGAACTCGAAGAAGTATTTCTTTGACCTGAAGGCCGTGCCCATGGGTGTGCGAAGCAGCAGCGGCAACCACATGAAGCGAAGCGTGGATGAGGACGGAAGGCCCTACAGGAGCATCCGCTCAGGCGGCAGGGAATACCGTTATTATGATGACGAGATGGTCTATCCTTCCGATGTGTGGACGGATATCCCCCATCTGCAGCAGCGCCACCCTGAGCGCCGGGGATTTGATACCCAGAAGCCGGAGAAGCTGCTGCAGAGGGTGATCCGCTGCAGCACGCGTCCGGGAGACCTGGTCTGCGATCTGTTCACGGGCAGCGGGACCACGGCTGTGGCTGCGCTGCGGGAAGGCCGTCGATTTCTGGGGGCGGACGAATCCCCGGTGGCTGTGGGGATTGCCGCCAGTGCCCTTTGCGGGATGAAAAACAGGAGCTTCTGGATCGTGGGCGGAGGCGCAGCGGGAGGAGAGGCCCGCCTTGAGGCGGATGAGACCCTTCAGCCGCTGTCCTATACGAGCCCTGATACGCTGAGAGAACACCTGGCGCCGCTTTCCGGCATTCGAAGCTGGGCCAGGGGAAAACTGGATGAAAACGGCATATTTCACCGGACGGACCAGGACGCCAACGCCCTGCGGATCTGTGACCAGTGGGGAAACCGCCGTGTGTTCGTAACGGAGGAAAGGCAAGCATGAATGGTTACATGAAATATGCGCTGCGCCAGGTGAAGGAGGAGCACCTTCTGTCATCGTTTTTCTGTGATCCCAGATATCCGGAGGATTTTTGCGTGGGATATGTGGAAAATGTGGATAACACACACTATCTGACCTGTGAGCTGACGCCATGGGGCGTTCTGGACGGCTGGAGGGTCCGGCGAAACAGGGACCTGTTTTATCTGGAATGCGACGGGGACTATGAAAGGCGGATGACCCTGCTGATGAACCATCACCAGCAGGTGCATATGCCGCTGCTTGACCGGGAGCTGGGAGAGCAGGAGGAGCTGATGCTGGAGGTGATGCGTTTTTGCATGGGACAGAACCGGTATGTCAGCATTTTCAGGGGTGAGGAGATGATGACCGGAAAGGTCCGCGAAGTCAACAGCCTGCGTGTCCTCATCGAATCCCGGAACTTTCTGGGGGATGAAGTGCGCAGGGAAAGCCTGCCTCTTGGCGAAATCGACGTGCTCTGCGTGGGGACCCAGGAGGAGGAGATGTACGGAATCCTTGAGGAGATTGACGCGCGCCAGCTGCGGCTGCTGGAGGCGGAACCGATATGAAGATCACGATCCTGACCACCTTTCCGGAGATGTTCACGCCTCTGCATACCAGCATTCTGGGCCGGGCGGAGAAGGCGGGCATTCTCACGGTGCGCGAGGTGGATATCCGCGCCTACAGCAAAAACAAGCATCACAACACCGATGATGCTCCCTTCGGCGGCGGAGCGGGCATGGTGATGCTTGCACAGCCCATCGTGGATGCCATGCGGGACGTTCAGGGGGAGGATTTCCGCGGACGCCGCATCTACCTTTCCCCCCGGGGAGCCACCCTGACCCAGAAAAAAGCGGAAGAGCTGGCCCGGGAGGAGGAGCTGATCCTGCTGTGCGGCCATTACGAAGGGGTGGACCAGCGCGCCATCGACCTGTGTATCGACGAGGAGCTGTCCATCGGGGATTACATCCTCACCGGCGGGGAGCTTGCAGCCATGGTGCTGGTGGACAGCGTGGCACGGCTGATCCCGGGTGTGCTGGGGTGCAGCGAGAGCGCCAGCCAGGAAAGCTTTACTTCCGGCCTGCTGGAGTATCCCCAGTATACCCGTCCGCGGGAATTTGAAGGGCTGACGGTGCCGGAACCGCTGCTCAACGGCAATCACCGGGAGATCGAAAACTGGCAGCTCTCCGAAGCCCTGTACCTGACGCTGTGCCGGCGCCCGGAGATGGCGCAGCAGTACCTGTCGGAAATGAAGATGACAAGAAGCCGGAAGAAGCTGGTGGACGCGGTGCTGGAGCGTTTCCGGAATCGGGAGGAAGTATGATCGTAACCCTGGGAGTGGCGGCCCATGTGGACTGCGGCAAGACCACCCTTTGCGAGAGGCTGCTGCTGGAAGCCCATGTGATCTCCCGGGCAGGGAGAGTGGATGAAGGCAGCACGATGCTGGATACCGACGCTCAGGAGCGCCGGCGGGGGATCACCATCTTTTCGGGACAGGCAGACCTGCCCCTGGGAGAGATGACAGTCACGCTCATGGATACCCCCGGTCACCGGGATTTCATGGCGGAAACCCGACGTGCCTTCTCGGTGATGGACGGCTGCCTGCTGGTCGTCTCCGCCTCGGAGGGGATGGATGCGGGAAGCCGGCTGCGCCTGCGCCAGATCCGGGAGCAGAAGCTGCCGATGATGGTGTTTGTCAACAAGTGCGATCTGCCGGGCGCGGATGTGGCGGGAACCCTGGATGCGCTGCGGGCCCAGGACCCGGATTTCGTGCTCTTTGATCCGCAGAGCGGTGAATTCCGGGAGGAGCTGGCTTCAAGGGATGAGCAGCTCATGGACATCTATCTCAGCGGCGAATGGGACGAGGCACTGGCAGCGGATGTTCTTCGCAGGGAATTCGGGCAGCAGCGGCTGTTTCCGGTGTTTACCGGCAGCGCCCTGAAGGGGGAGGGTGTTGCCGCTTTTCTTTCTGCACTGCCTGAATTTTTCGGGCGCGACTCCCAGGCGGAGGCGGCTCCCTTTCGCGGGGTATGCTACGCTGTGCGCCGCTTCGGCGCTGAGCGGCGGGCCCTGTGCAGAATCCTGAGGGGAACGCTTGAAAACCGGCAGGTGGTGGAGACTGCGGAGGGAGCGCAGAAGGTCCAGGGAATCGCGGCCGTCCGTGGAGCCGTCCTTCTGCCGATGGCCTTCGGGCAGACGGGGCAGACCGTTGCCCTCTCCGGCGTGGAACTGCGCCCCGGAGAGGTCTTCGGGGACGGTGCGCATCCGGCACCGGCAGCTGCGGCGGCCTTCATGTCCGTGGAGCTGGTGCCGGAAAACTCGGACCGGCATGCGCTGTATGTGGCACTGCGGGAGCTGGAACAGGAGAATCCGGAACTGGAGATCCGGCAGGAAGAGAAGGGGATCTGCGCCAGTATCGGCGGCCAGGTGTACCGGGAGGTGCTTCTGGAGCAGCTCCAGTCCCGGTTCGGGCTGAGAGTGCGCGCGCTGCCGCCCCGGGTGCTGTACAGGGAGACGGTGGCTGCGCCGGTGCTGGGCATCGGGCATTACGAACCGCTGCGCCACTATGCGGAGGTCTGGCTCCGTCTGGAGCCTGCGCCTGCGGGCAGCGGCATCAGCTTTCGGGCGGATCCGGCGCCCAATACCCTGGCGGTGAACTGGCAGCGGCTCATCGAGACCCATGTGCTGGAAAAGGAACACAGGGGCGTGCTGACCGGCAGCCCGCTGACGGATGTGAGGATCGTCCTGATTGCGGGAAAAGCCCATCTCAAGCACACCGAAGGCGGTGATTTCCGGGAGGCGGTGTACAGGGCGGTCCGACAGGCGCTCATGCAGGCGGACAATGTGCTGCTGGAGCCCCATCTGTCCTTTGAAATCGAGATTCCCGCAGAGCTCTGCGGCAGAACGGAGGCGGAGCTGCTGAAAATGCAGGCGGAGATCAGGGAGCGGAGCCTCCGGGAGGGAAACGCCGTGCTGGAGGGCACCGGACGGGCAGCCGTGCTGTGGCCCTATATGGAGGATTTTGCCCGGATCACCCGGGGCAGGGGAAGGATCTCCTGCGCGTTTGACCACTATGCTCCCTGCCTCAATGCTGAGGAGGTCATCCGGGAAGCCGGCTATGATCCGGACAGGGATATGGACAATCCGTCAGGCAGCGTGTTCTGCAGCCACGGTGCAGGATTTGTCGTCAGCTGGAAGCAGGCGCCGGAACTGGCCCATCTGCGGGAGGAGGCGGAAAAGAGGAACCGGGATGTTGACATGGTATCTTGACCCTGAGAGCCGGGTCCCGCTGATGGACCAGCTGTATACGGCCATTGCCGGTGAAATCCGCAGCGGACGGATGGAAGAGGGAACCAAGCTGCCCTCCAAGCGGGAGATGTCCACACATCTGAAGATCAGTACCTCCACCGTGGAGGCGGCTTTTGCGCGTCTGGTTGAGGAGGGACTGTGCGAGAGCCGGCCCAGGTCCGGACTGTATGTGCTCAAATCTCCGGAAGTGGATGCGCTCAGGGGAGCGGCGCAGGTTCCCGTGAAGTGGAATTTTTCCACCAGTGCGGTGGATGCCGGAACATTTCCCTATGACACCTGGGCCCGCCTGATGCGGGAGGTGCTCACGGAGCGAAGCGAACGTCTGCTCTCCGGAGGGGATCCCATGGGAGATCCGGGGCTGCGCAGGGAGATCGCGGATATGCTCAGGCGCAGCCGCGCCATGGAGGTGTCATGGGAAAACCTGGTGATCGGTTCCGGCTCGGAGGACCTGCTCGGGTCCATGATCCCGCTGCTGGGACGGGAAAAACCGGTGGCTGTGGAGGATCCGGGCTATCCCCGGGCGCGGCGGGCCCTGATTGCGGGCGGCGCCAGAATCCTCCCGGTACAGCTGCTGGAGGGGGCTGTGAATCCCTCAGAGCTGTATATCCACGGGGCAGGTGCGGCGTATGTGACCCCGGCGCACCAGTTCCCCACGGGAAGGAGCATGAGTCGGGAGCAGAAGGAGTCCCTGATAAGGTGGGCAAAAGAAACCGGCAGCGTGCTTGTCGAGGATGATGTGGACTGCGAGTTCCGGGACGGGGGACCCGGGACGGCCCCTCTGGAGACGTTGAGCCCGGAACACGTCATCTATCTCAACACCTTTACCCGTACCCTCGCTCCGGGACTGCGGATGGGGTACATGGTACTGCCGGACAGGCTGCGAAGGACATATGCGGAGAGCCATCTCTCCTGCGGCGTGCCCGCCTTTGAGCAGGAGACCCTCCGCAAGTTTATCGCCTCGGGCCAGTTTGAGCGGCATGTGGCCAGGACACAGACCGACTTCAGGCATCGGCTTCTGGCGGCGGCCAGGATGGTCCGTGAGATGGAGATCGGGGAGGTGCTCCCCAGCGAGGCCGGCGGATACCTGGTTGTCAGGGCGGGCGGCAGGCTGCCGGCACATCAGCTGGTGGAAGCGGCAGCTCGGGAAGGCGTGCGTGTGCACAGGCTGGATGAGTACCGGATCCAGCCTGTGGGGGAGGAAACCCGCAGGCACGTGCTGCTGGGCATTACCGGAATGCGGGAGGAGCGGATTCAGGAAGGTCTCCGCTCACTGGCAAAAGCCTGGCTGAGTTGACCCTGACGGTCTGCATGCACTCCGGACGGGAAACGGGCGATGCATGGAGGGCGGGGCAGGATGGGTGATTCCTGCCGGGCCACGGGTCTCCGATCCCGAACAAACAGGCATGACAAGGGGCAGAACCTGGCCTTTCCAATCGTGTGAGTATCCCCATCTCCGTGTGCAGTGTCATCCTGCGGTGCCATGTCTGGCATGGCTTCCGCGTGATCAATGCGAGGATCACCCGCACACGGCGCCCATCCCCTTCATCTCGTCCACCCACAAAACATACGGCTGCCTTTGAGCGGAAATGCGTGAAGCGAAAAGAACGCAGGGCCGGGAGGAATCCGGCTGTGTGAAATGGACAGGTTCATGCCGGACCGGGTGGAAATGCCTCCGAAAACAGGCAGAGGGTGAGGGAATATCCCGTCAGTCCTGGAGGCCGCTTTGGCCGGGCGCTGAGGATTATGACACGCGGATCTTTTTTCTGTGGCAGAGCTCTTTGCAGATACGGGTGATCTCCGGCGTATTGGCGCCCGACGGGGATGAAGGCATGTACCCTTTGCCCCGGCATATTCCGCATGAAGGCAGAAAACGCCGCCTTTACGTGAGCCCGCCGGAGATGGAAAGCAGAGGTTCCTCCGTCTGCCGGGTACCTCAGGAAACCAGGCGCAGGGAAGGATCCCGGATAAACCCGAAACACCCCGGAGTGCATGCTCCGGGGTGTTTCAGCTTTCTGGAAACCAGGAGCAGAGCATTGAGAGCCGGGTGAAAGCGGTGGAACCGGGTCGACGATCCCTGCAGATGCCTTTCGGGGTGATATAAAACCGGATGCACGGAGGAGAAGTCCGTCAGGTACCCGAATGAAAAGGATGGGAACAGAAGCCGCAGGGATGTACCGGGACGATGATCCGGGGGATACGGCCAACCCGCATTGAAGGAGGGACTGATCTGGACGGGAGGTATGGAAACAGGACAGCCCGGATGGCTTCACACCGTCCCGCCGCAGGATGAATAAGCGTGAACAAAATAAAACAGATCCGGGGTTCCGGATCTGTTTCATGGATGGGGAATGCGGCAGGCCCTGGAAAAGAGCACCCTGTCGTATGAGAACCCGAGGAGAAGCGACGTATTTCGCGGGTTTACCCCGGGGAGGGCGAAACGAGTCAGGATTCTCCAGTGCTTCTGTTATCCCGGGAGGGAAGTGCGCTGTCCGGAAGCGAAAAGGCAATGATCAGAAGCGGCGGTACGACACAGTACAGGGGAAGCAGATAGCGCACCAGCGTACAGGGTCCGAGCAGATAGGACACCCAAAGCACAAGCAGCAGGGCAGGCGAGAGAATCCTCCTGCCGTAACCGCGCCTGCGAAGAAGCAGGAAAAGGAGGCACATGCCCCAGAAGGGAAGGGAGGGAGCCACCAGCAGAGAGAGAAGCGGGAGCTTCTGCAGGGCGTTTCCCCGGCAGATGCGCTCAGTGAGTTGACGGTACAAAGGGAAAAGGCAGCGGGTGTGGATCCCGTCTGCGCTCATGTCTGTCTCCTGGGTTTGCAGATAGCCTTTGTTGAGATATGCGGCCACCTCCGAATACACGCTGGCGTAGGAGGTGTCGTCCGGATACCAGGAGCCAATGTTCAGCAGAAGAAAGGCTTCAAGGGCACACCTGGGATCTGCCCTGATGACGCGGCCCACCAGGGAGAAAAAGTCGCTCCGATGTGCGGAGAGGCGTTCCGCATCCAAGTAGCCCTTGGCCGGGTCGGCAATATGGGGATAGAGGTTCAGTCCTTCCTCTGACACATACCAGCTGCGGATCTCTGAACGGGTCTTCTCATCCAGGGGAGCAAGCCGATAAGCGCGCACCAGCTGCTGGGCAGGAATCGAGTAAAGCTGGAAATCCGGTGCGGGAGCGGGGGAAAGCCATGCGGTCAGGGACAGGTGAAGAACCAGGGCAGTCAGGGGGATTCCTGCGGCGAGGAAAAGCGCAGAGCGCAGGCTGGATTTCCCCAACACCAGGATGCCGGGAATGACCGCCAGGAGAATCAGAGGACCGTTGACCCGCATGGTGCAGGCTGCAAGGACATGGGCGGCAAGCACAAGAGAAAAGGCGGGGCGATTCAGGAGAGACGGCGTTTCAGCAAGCTGCCACAGGCTCAGGACCACATTGGCGCATGCTGCTGCGAAGAGCGTATCCTTGGTCATCGAAAATGCCAGAACCGGAAACACGGGATGCAGCGCAAAGAAGAGAAGCGCCAGAAGGGTTGCAGGCAGGGAGCGGCTGCGGGACAGCGCCATGGTGAGTCCGCGGGAAAGTGTGAGGGAAAGGACGGTCCCCTGAAGCATGGACATGAGCAATACCCCGAAGGTGCGGGAATGCAGATGTTCCCCCAGGGTGATGATGCCGTTCATCAGCACGCTGTGGCCCAGAGGATGCAGGGCGGAATAGGCGCCCTTCAGATGCTGGGCATACTCGCCGGGAAAATCATAGTTGAGCATTCCCGGAAAATAGGCCAGCAGAGTAGGCAGCCAGCAAACCCACAGGATCACTGCGAAAACGGGAAAGGGATGGAAAAGTCCCGACGGGGAGGAAGGCTTCAGGCGCAGCCGGGTGACCTGATCTGTGAGCAGCAGCAGCGTCGGCAGGGTCAGGAGGGGAACCAGAAGGCGACGAAGAAGGGAGGAGAGCCCGGGCAGCAGATGAGAGTACGCAGCCAGTTCCGCTCCCAGGGAGATCGCAAAAGCCAGTGCCAGGGAAAAAGGAAGGCAGGCCAACAGGGACTTTGGGGTGGCCTGCCGGACAGCCCGCTCAATCAGGGGAAGCAGGCAGATGATCAGCACCGCGGGCAGCACGCCGGAACGGAAGACCGGGCTGTCCGGGTTTCCGGGCATCAGGTAGGGGGCGAAAAGAGCCAGGGCACACAGGACCAGCAGGGCGAATACTCGTGGATGGCGTTTTTCGATGTGCATGGTCAGACCTCAAAAAAAAGGCCCGAACGCATATGCGGCCGGGCCTGGATTCAAATCCGGAAGGGAAGTGTGGCTTCAATTACTTGGCTGCCTTGGGCTTGCGGGCGGGCTTGGCAGCGGTGGTTTTTTCGGCGGGCTTCTTCTCTGATGCTTTTTTCTCCGTGGTCTTCTTTTCGACCGGCTTTTCGGCAGCGGCTTTTGCGGCGGCTTCCTTAGCCTTGTTTTCCGCTTCAATTTCCGCATTGATCCTGGCGCGGAAGGACTTGGCGGACTCTACCAGCGTATCGTACAGCTTGTGATACTTCTGGGCAGAGGTGTACCAGCTGTAATCGCCGGTCATGCCACGCACGATGAGACGATACCAGATCTCGCGGTTGTGCCGGTAATAGTGCACGGCACGACGGACGGTATGGAGCATGTCATGTGCATTGTAGTTGAAGAAGGTGAAGCCATTGCCCTCATCCGTAAACTTGTTGTAGGAGAGCACGGTATCCCGCAGGCCGCCGGTTTCCCGGACGATGGGAATGGAACCGTAACGCATGGCGATCATCTGGCTCAGGCCGCAGGGCTCAAACTGGCTGGGCATGAGGAACATGTCGCTGCCGGCATAGATGCGGTGGGCGAGCTGATGGTCCATGGCGAAGGTGGTGGAAATTCTGCCCGGATATTCACTCTCCGCCCAGGAAAACAGATTGGTGTACTTGGAGTCGCCTACGCCCAGAATGGCCATCTGGATGCCCGTGGACATCAGCTCGCGGATGACGCATTCGATGAGATCAAACCCCTTCTGGTTGGAAAGGCGGGAGATGATGCCCACCAGGGGCACATTGGGATCCACCTGAAGTCCCAGTTCCTTCTGGAGTTCCTGCTTGCAGTATTCCTTGCCGCCGAGATGGTACGGATCGAAGGTGGCATAGATTTTCTTGTCCTTCTCAGGAGCGTATTCATCCACATCGATACCGTTCAGGATGCCGGTGAGCTGATCCTTGCGGGCGCGGAGAAGTCCGTCCAGACGCTCGCCGTAGAAGGCAGTCTGAATCTCCTCAGCATAGCTGGGGGAGACGGTGGTCAGCTGGTCCGAATACACCAGACCGGCCTTCATATAGTTGGCACAGCCATAGCACTCCAGCTTGTCGGGGCTGAACAGATCGTCGCCCAGACCCAGGGTATCCTGCACGGCCTTGATGGGGAAAACACCCTGATACTGGAGGTTATGAATGGTGAAGATGGTTTTGATGTCCTGATAGAAGGGGTAGTGAGCATACTGAATCTTCAGCAGGGCCGGGATCATGCCGGTCTGCCAGTCATGGCAGTGGATGACGTCCGGCTGGAAGTCCAGATGGGTCAGGGCATCGATGACCGCCCGGGCAAAGTAGCCAAAGCGTTCATACTCGTCTCCGCCAAGGCCGTAAATATAGGACCGCTTGAAATACTGCTCGTTATCCACAAAGTAGAAGGTTACGCCGTTTTGCTCCAGGGATTCAATGCCGCAGTACTGATCGCGCCAGCACAGTGTGACGCGGAAGTCGCACACATGTTTCATCTGGTTGCGGTACTGCTCGGGAATCGCACTGTAAAGAGGGAGAATGACCCGGACGTCATTTCCCTGCTGGGCAAGAACGGGAGTGAGTGCGCCGACAACATCCGCCAGACCGCCGGTTTTGATGAAGGGTACGCACTCGGACGCGGCAAACAGAATCTTCATTCGGTAATTCCTCCTTCAATGAAATGATTGTCCGGTGGAAGCGACGCACGTTCCGCCGCCTGTCCGGATCTTGCCTCTTTCCGGACAGGCAGCAGTAAAACAGCTACGAAACAGACCGGAAGAGGTTAAATGACCACGTTTTTGGCGATGACGATGGGATATGCTGCGGGAGCAATCAGACGGCCGTTGCGCCGGATGACGGACTGCTTGTCAAGGATGCAGTGATCGATTTCAGCACCCTCCTGAATATGGGCATCCTGCATGATGATGGAGTTCTTGACCACGGCGCCCTTGGCGATGCGCACGCCGCGGAAGAGGATGGAGTTGATGACGGTGCCCTCGATGGTGCAGCCGTTGGCCACCAGAGAGTTGGTGCACTCACAGCCTGCCACATATCGGGCAGGCATATCGTCACGGACCTTGGTGTACACGGGGCGCTCCGAGGGGAAGAGCTGGTTGCGGAAATCGTTCTGCAGAAGGGCCATGTTGAAATTGAAATAGGACTGGATGGAATCGATCTGCCAGGCGATGCCCGTGTACTCGAAACCGTAGACCTTGAGATTGCCCTCATTGATGTTCTTCTGGAGAATGTCCCGTTCAAAGTCATGCAGACCGCTGGCCGCGCCCTGGTCCACCAGCTGGTGCAGCAGCTCCCGCCGGGTGATATACACCTTGAGGGATGCGCAGTCGCCTTTGGGATTGGAGGAACCGATCTCCATGGTCAGAACCTTGCCGTTTTCGTCCACGGTATAGAAAGTGTCGTTCTCACCCTGGGTGGTGCCGGTATGCTCATTGCGGCAGTAGAGCACGGTGACATCTGCACCTGCATTCACATGGAAGCGAAGAGCATCGGAGAAATCAATATTGTAGATGGTATGGCTGTTGGTCAGCACAACATACTCCTGCTTGGAACGGCGCAGGAAGTTCACATTGGAACGAAGCGCGTCCAGCATGCCGGAGTAAACACCCATGTTCTCACGGGTCAGGAAGGGAGGCAGAATCACCATGCCCTGCTTGCCGTGGAGATCCCACTCGCGTCCGGAACCCACATGGTCCATCAGGGAGGAGTAGTTCTTCTGGGTGATGATGCCTACGTTTTTGATGCCCGTGTGCACCATGGAGGAGAGCTGGAAGTCGATGACACGATAGCGGCCAGCGATCGGCATGGCTGCCACTGCGCGCTGGCTGGTAAGTTCACCGAGATGGATGTCGTTTTCGCCGGTGACAATCAAACCCATGACGTCTTTCATTTTCAGGTACCTCCTTATTTCGCGCTGGCTGCGGCACGCTGCTCGTCCGCATCGATCTGGACGCCTGCGGCGACGTGCTCGCCGGGGCCGACAACGGCACCGGGCCCGACAACGGCGATATTGCCGGTCTCTTCACCGACAATGGCGCCTGCGCAGATATGGGCATTCTCGGCAACAATCGCCCGGCGGACCACAGCACCGCGTTCGATGATGGCACCGGGCATGATCACGGCCTGAGTGACCTCAGCACCGGTTTCCACCCGGACGCCGGCAAAGAGGACGGAGTGGTCGATGACGCCGCGGACCTCACAGCCTTCCGTGATGAGGGAATCCACCACCTTGACGCCCTGGTCAATGTAGTGCGGGGGCATGCCGGGATTCCGGGCATAGATGCGCCAGCGCTTGTCCGCCAGGTCGATGGGCATGGGCAGGGTGAGCAGGTCCATGTTGGATTCCCACAGGGACTCGATCGTTCCCACGTCCTTCCAGTATCCCTCGAAGGTGTAGGTGTACAGCTTCTGATTCTCCGCCAGCATGGTGGGAATGATGTTTTTGCCAAAGTCGTTTTCGCTCTTGGGGTCGGCTTCATCCTGCTCCATGTACTTGCGCATCTTGTCCCAGGTGAAGATGTACACGCCCATGGACGCCTTGTTGGACTTGGGATGCTTGGGCTTTTCCTCAAACTCGTCAATCCGGTTGTTTTCATCGGTATGGAGAAGACCGAAGCGGGAAGCATCCTCCCACGGAACCTCACGCACGGCAATGGTCAGATCGGCACCCTTCTCGATGTGAGCGCGAAGCATGGCATTGTAGTCCATCTTATAGATGTGATCGCCGGAGAGAACCAGGACATAATCAGGATCCCACTGCTCGATGAAAGCGATGTTCTGATAGATGGCATTGGCGGTACCCTTGTACCATTCGCCGGTTTTTCCTGTCTGATAGGGGGGCAGAACGAAAACACCGCCATTGGACAGATCCAGATCCCAGGGAGAGCCAGATCCAATGTAGGCATTCAGTTCAAGAGGTCTGTACTGAGTCAGAACACCAACCACGTCAATACCGGAGTTGGTGCAGTTGGAAAGCGGAAAGTCAATGATCCGGAACTTTCCACCGAACGGAACTGCCGGCTTGGCGACCTTCTTGGTCAGAATGCCGAGACGGCTACCTTGTCCACCTGCCAACAGCATGGCAACACATTTTTTCTTCCTCATGGCTCACACACTCCATACATCTGGATTTGTAATTAACGAAATGGAAGCTCCTTCCATTACTTATGAGAGATTATAGCATAGAAAAACTTGGAGGAAAAGCACAAATAATTCCAAAGAAAACAAAAACGATTTCACAAGGTGAGGGAATGAGGATTGTCGCTCTGTTCTGAAAACGCTGGCGGATTATTGAATCCTTCCGGATGAGGACGGAAGCCCGGGAAGGTCCGCAGTGGAAGCGGATGAGGCTCCGGAGGCAGATGAAATGGACATTCGCTCCGGCCTGCAAATTGCCAAGCGGGAAAAGGTAGGGTATAATTTCCGGGGAAAGGTGAGATTATGGAAGAGAGAATGCGGCTTGACCGTTTTTTGTCCGTTTGTGTAGAGGGAACCCGGACGCAGTTTCGTGACATGATCCGTTCAGGACGCGTCCAGGTGGATGCGGAAACCGTGAGGGATCCCGGGACAAAAGTGGACGCAGGGAGCGCACAGGTCAGCCTGGACGGCAGGATGCTGGAGTACAAACGTTTCCGGACGCTGATGCTCAACAAACCTGCAGGGGTGCTGACGGCGGCAAGGGACCGGAAACAGAAGACCGTGATGGACCTGTTCCCGGCGCTGATGGCCCAGGTGGGTTGCATGCCTGCCGGCAGGCTGGACAAGGATACGACCGGACTGCTGATTGTCACCAGTGACGGCAACCTGGCCCACCGGATTATTTCCCCCTCATGGGAAACCGGCAAGGTGTATGAGGCCCGTGTAACGGGGAAGGCGACGCCGGAATGCATCCGGAAGCTGGAGAGCGGGATGCACGTGGCGGATGCGGACGGCGAATTTGATGCCCTTCCGGCGCAGGCGAAAATTCTGGAGGCCGGTGAAACGGAAAGCATCGTGCGCCTGGCGATCTGCGAGGGCAGGTACCATCAGGTCAAGCGGATGCTCTTTGCCTGCGGGCATCCGGTGACGGCGCTTCGCCGCCTGGCCATCGGGGGCGTGTGGCTGGATCCCGGACTGCCGGAGGGCGGATGGCGGGAAATGACACAGGAAGAGGTCTCCCGTCTGTCCATGCCGGCCTGTCTGTTTGAAGAGGAGAGAAACTGATGGCGGATCATTACTTCACGGCACAGCCGGAAAGCGAGCACCGGGAAACGCGCTTTGATATGGAGTTTTTGGGAAAGACCCTGCATTTCATGACCGATGCGGGCGTGTTTTCACGGGAACACGTGGACCCGGGCAGCCAGCTGCTGTGCAGAAGCCTCCGGGAAGATCTTCAGGGCGATGTGCTGGACATGGGCTGCGGATGGGGCGCCATGACGGTGATGACACTCAGCCGGTTTGCACATGTGCGGATGACCATGTCGGATATCAATGAAAGGGCGCTGGAACTGGCCCGCGCAAATGTGGCCGCCAACGGAATGCAGGCTGCATCCGTGCTTTCGGACGGCTTTGCCGGTGTGGACGGATCCTTTGATGCGGTCATCATGAATCCTCCCATCCGTGCGGGGAAGAGCGTGATTTACGGCATGTTCCGGGATGCCCTCGATCACCTGCGTCCCGGCGGGGAACTGTGGCTGGTCATTCGCAAAAAGCAGGGCGCAGACAGCGCCAAAAAGTATCTGGAAACCCTGTATGCCCGCGTGGAGACGGCGGAGCGGGACAAGGGATACCATATACTCAGATGTGTGAAGGAAGAAAACGACCTGCAGGTAATCAGCACCTGAAAAGGGTGCAGGGCGACCTGCCGGGAAAGACAGAGCAGGAAAGGGGAATGATAAATATGGAGATCAATGAGAGACTGGATGCGGCGCTGGCTGCCCGCAGCGAGGATATGGAGAGAACCCTGGCCGGATGGATCAAAGTTCCCTCCGTGCGGGGTGAGGCGGAGGAAAACGCCCCTTTCGGACGGGAAGTGCGGCGCATGCTGGATACCGCGATGGCAGACATCCGCCGTCTGGGAATGACCCCTCGGAATATCGACGGCTATGCCTGCGACACGGAAATCGGTGAGGGAGAAGAGGTTATCGCTGTTCTGGCGCACCTGGATGTGGTCCCGGAGGGAGAGGGCTGGCATTCGGATCCCTATGGCGCTGAAATCCGGGACGGACGGATGATCGGACGCGGAACCTCCGATGACAAGGGCCCTGCAGTGGCGGCGCTGTATGCCATGAGGGCGATTCAGGATGCCGGAATTCCCCTGCGCAAGCGCTGCAGGCTGATCCTGGGCTGCGATGAGGAGACCAGCATGGAGGACCTGGAGTATTATGATAAAAAGCTGGGGCTGCCGGACAAGGGATTCTCTCCGGATGCCAATTTTCCGCTGATCAATACGGAGAAGGGAATCTTCAATCTTGTGCTTCGTGCACCCATGACCTGTGAGGGGATTGTGAGCATTGAAAGCGGCACCCGTTCAAATGTGGTTCCCGGCGAAGCCCGGGCGGTGCTTCAGGGGGATCTCCGTGCGGAAGTTGCGGAAGCCTTTGAGCCGGAGGATGAGGAATGCAGTATTGAAGCCTGTCTGGTGGAAGGCAATACCCATGTGATGGTGAAGGGCTTTTCAGCCCATGCCAGCAAGCCGCATCTGGGAAGAAACGCGGCAAAGATGCTGCTCTCGACGCTGTGCAAACTTGAACTGGGCGGCGAAGCGGTGCGGATTCTGGATGAAGCCGCAGGAAAAGAGACCGCCGGACAGGCCATGGGGATTGCCGGAAGTGATGAGGTGTCCGGGGACCTGACCCTGAACCTGGGAATCCTCAGGTGCCGCGACGGAAAGATAGAGGTCGAGTTCAACTGCCGTTATCCGGTTTTCTTTAACGGCGAACTGGTGATGGAGACGATTGAAAAACGCCTGGCTCCCGGCGGGTTTGTGAAGGTATCGGGAGTGAACATGCCTCCCCACCATGTTCCGGCAAACTCGGAAATCGTGACGCGGCTGATGGAGGTATACAACGAGATTAATGACACGGATGAGAAGCCTTTTGCCATCGGCGGCGGGACTTATGCACGCCACCTGAAGGAGGGCGTGGCCTTTGGAATGATCTTCCCGGGTGAACCTGAACTGGAGCATCAGCCGGATGAAAGCATTTCGCTTGAAAACTTCCACCGTGCAGCCCGAATCTATGCCTATGCCATCCTGGCGCTGTGTGCCTAAAAATAGTCCCCCTGCAGATGACGATGTCTGCAGGGGGACTATTTTGTTCCTGAATCAGGGCCCCTCGTACCGCGAGAAACGGGAAATGAGAGCGGACAGTCCCCTGGCAGGGGGCGGAAGAGGGGGATCCGGCAGCTCGATGTAGGTGTATTTGTAGGCGTTGATGACCCGGGTGTCCTGAAAGGCGCGTTCTTTCTTGAAGTTGAACTGGTAATTCTGATGGACATGCCCGTGAAGCATGAAGGCGGGATGAAACTCCTCCATGAGGCGGAGAAAGCAGGAAAACCCCGTGTGTGCACGGTCCGTGTCATCTCCCAGTCCCTCTGCGGGAGAATGGGCCAGCAGAATGTCAAATCCCTGATTACGCCTGAGCGCGGGACGGAGACGACGGATCCGACGGGCCATCTCATGCTCAGTATACTGGTTTTTGCCGAGATTGTAGCGCATGGAACCGCCCAGCCCCAGAATCCGGACTCCCCGGAATACGTAAAGCTGGTCCTCAATGCAGATGCAGCCCTCGGGAGGCGCGTGATCATAAATATCGTCGTGATTCCCGTGAACGTACAGGATGGGTGCATTGGAAAAACAGGTCAGGAAGGACAGATAGGAGGAAGGCAGATCTCCGCAGGAGAGAATCAGATCGACATTCTCCAGCTTCCGGCGGTCCAGAAATTCCCAAAGGGTTTTTTCAGGCTCATCGGCCAGAACGAGAATCTTCATGATGTGACTCCTCACTATTCGCTGGTCGGTTCTTCCCGGACCGGAGTGCCGGCAAGCCCCAGGGTGGGATCCGACGTGCTGTTACCTGAAACGCCGAGGGCCGGATCGGCAAGCCTGTTTCCTGTGGAGGCGTGAAGTCCCTGAATGGAGGCCATGCGCTGTGCAGGACCGGTGAGTTCTCCGATTTCGGGAATCCGTCCTTCCACATTATCCAGCAGGTAGTCCATCTGAATGATCTGCTGAAGTTTCAGCGCTCCCTTTTCAAGACGGACATTTCCGGCCTGATCCACCAGCGGCGCAGTGAAGGGAGAGAGGCGTCCGGCTTTCAGGTCCTCCCGAAGGGTGGAAGCGAGAAGCTGAATCCTTGGCGGGATTTTATCCGAACAGAGCACATCAATGGCTCCTGTGGACATGCCCATATAATAGTTGAGGGCGCGGTCAGGATGCTGATCCCCTTCCTCTTCCCATGCACCGGTGAGGATGCTTCGGATAATGCCCTGGTAGACACGGGACCAGTTGAGTACCGGCATGGCCAGGTTCTGGATTCGGCCGTTTGTGATGGAATACAGGCCGTATGCGCGGGTTTCCATGAGCGGCGCGCTGATGTCCCGGTTGGAGATGATGCTGATCCCCCGCTCATGCATGGCTGTTTCGGGATTGTGCCCTTCAATGGTGGACCAGTCGAGGACCACCTTTGCACGGGGGTTGACCATCTGCGCGCCGAGGGCAAAGGCGTTGACCGAAGCGGGAATCCCGTAAATGGGGTAATCCGCGATATAACCGATCTGGTTGTTTTCCGTCAGAATGCCGGCAATGGCGCCCAGAATGAATTTGGCTTCGAAAATGCGGAGATAATAGGAACGGATATTGTGATAGCTGGCAAGGAGGGAGCAGTTGAGGATCTTGCATTCGGGGTGGGCGGTGCTCACCAGCATGCAGGCATCCATGAAAACGGGGGAGGTGGCGAAAATCACGCGATAGCCGGAGGAGATCAGCTCCTCCATCTTCTGCGGGGCGGTGTCCGCACCGACATTGTCCACCCGAAGCGCCTCCACATGATCGCCAAAGGCTTTTTCCAGAGAGGACCGTCCCAGTTCATGCCAGTAGGTCCAGCCTGACAGTTCCGGAGAACGGTTGTACAGGAAGGCGCACTGCAGTTTTCTGTAGGTGCGGTGCAGCAGAGAAGAAATAAAGCTGGGGTTTTCTTCGGAAGGCTCGGACAGGATCGCGGCGGATTTGTTGGCTGCGGCCACGACGTACTCGTTGCGCAGCTTGATGATATCCGCCTTGAACTGTGATGGGGTGCAGTCCAGAGCATGGTTGTAACTGAAAATCTGCAGATAAATCAGGAATGCATCGCTGACGGGCAGGGTTTCGCCCATGCCGGATTCCTGATAGGCCTGACTGAAACGGTAGAAGGCGGAGCGAAGATCAAAGATGTCGTTCTCGTTCCATTTGACTCCGGGTGTTTTGAGGGTCAGGGCGTAAAGCCTTGGAAAACCGCCTTCATGATTGAAGAGGATTGTGCTGATGGAGGTGTCGCGATAAAAGGTGAGAAACTCCTGGTAAATCCGGTAGCGGGGCGTATCCTCCGGCTCGGGAAGGATGCGTGTGACTTCAGCCTCAATAAAGGGGGAGTCCAGCATTTTGCTGACGCTGATGCGTTTGTTGCCTTCCAGAATGTAGAACAGGTTGTAATACTCAAAAGCGCGGACAGGCTGATTGATGCCTTCTTCGATGACGGAGGTATAGAGGTCTGACCACTTGGTGGCAAATTCGGTGTTCTCATGCAGAAGGGGATAAAAACTGGAGGAAAAAGCGGTGGTGCGGCCGCGGGTAACGGTCCCTACAACCTGTGAAAGGGGGATCTGTACAAGACCGAGACTGACCTGGGACATGTGCGTCAATCCGGGCAGCATGTCAGCCAGAACAGGAAGATAGGGGTCTTTGCCTGCATCTTGAGCAGCGCGGACCTCGCGAAGAGCCCTCTTGCGGGCATCGGTATATTCAGGAATCGCCATAAAGATCACCTCATCTACAGGGTACTTGATGGCAGTATACCACGAATGAAAGAGCACGCAAAGCCGGAGAAAAGAAAGCGGTAAAAGGATTTTTTGAAGCTGTTAAAATTTTAACGATGATTTTCGAAAAAAAGGTGTTGACAGCACCCGGGTTCGGTGATAAACTGCGCAAGCTGTCGGCGGGAAACG
>OMRS01000390.1 GCA_900313545.1 uncultured Eubacteriales bacterium
ATTTTCGGCAAACTGGGATTCCCGGCCCTGGGACCTGCAGGTGCGGGAATTGCCACGGTAATCTCACGTTTTGTGGAGTGCGGCATCGTGGTGGCATGGACCCACACGCACCTGATGAAAAATGGCTGGGCAAGGGGTGTTTACCGCTCGGCGAAGGTCCCCGGCGCACTGACCCGCAGAATTCTGGTGAAGGGAATGCCTCTGCTGGTGAATGAAATGCTGTGGTCTACCGGGATGACCTCCCTGGTGCAGTGTTATTCGAACTATGGCCTGGCGGTGGTGGCGGGACTGAATATCTCATCTACCGTCTACAACCTGTTTTCCGTGATCTGGATGGCGATGGGTACGGCGGTATCCATTCTGGTGGGGCAGCAGCTGGGAGCGGGGAATTATGAGGAGGCACGGGACAGTGTGAGAAAGATCATGGTCTTTTCGATCCTGTCTGCCACGGCCGTGGGTGTCCTGACGGCACTGCTGGCGCCCCTGTTTCCATTGCTTTACAACACCAGTCAGGATGTGCGTGATCTGGCGACAGGCTTTATCCGCATCGCCATGCTGGCAACCCCGATCAACTCCTTTGCAAATGTCACCTATTTCACGCTTCGCTCCGGAGGACGAACCTGGATCACTTTCCTGTTTGACAGCGTGTACATCTGGGTGTTCCGTCTGCCCATGGTTCTTGTACTGATCCATGTCGTCAAGCTGCCCATTTATCCGGTATATGCACTGTCGGCATTGTCGGAACTGGTCAAGTGTGTACTTGGGGCATGGATGATCCGAAAAGGAATCTGGATTCGGAATATTGTGGAGGAATAAGAAAGCGGGGAGCACGCATGTGTTCGGATGCGGCAGACGACAGGGCGAAGAGGAGATCGTACGCTCCCGGTCGAAACGGTTGGTAATGACCAGGATACCCGTCAGGCCCATGGCAGACACGCCTGCTTGATGCACCGGTGCCCGCAGCGCAGAAAAAACGTCAAAGAGAGGTGGAGACAGCAAATCTGTCTCCACCTCTTGGTTTATTACCTGTTAACCGAGATAGGCCTTTCGGACATCATCATCATGCATGAGATCCGAAGCATTGCCGGATTTGGAAATGGTGCCTGTTTCCAGAACATAGGCACGGTTGGCAATGGAAAGGGCCATCTGTGCATTCTGTTCCACCAGTAAAATGGTGGTCCCGCTGGCGTGAAGCTCACGGATAATATCAAAGATCTGATCCACCAGAATGGGAGCCAGTCCCATGGAAGGCTCATCGAGCATCAGGAGCCGGGGCTTGCTCATAAGAGCGCGTCCCATGGCCAGCATCTGCTGTTCACCACCGGAAAGGGTACCGGCGATTTGTTTCTGCCGCTCCTTGAGGCGCGGAAAGCGTTTGAAAACATCCTGAAGTGAGCTGTCCAGCTCGGAGTTCGGACGGGTGAAACCGCCCATCTGCAGATTGTCCAGCACCGTCAGCTGCTGAAAGATCCGGCGGCCCTCCGGACACAGGGCAAGTCCTCTGGAAACGGTATGGCTGGCCTTGAGGCCGGTGATGTTGTCGCCGGAGAAAGTAATGCTGCCGCCACGAGGCTTCATAAGTCCCGCAATGGTGTTCAGAGTTGTGGACTTGCCGGCGCCATTGGCCCCGATCAGTGTGACGATCTCATTTTCATTGACCTCAAAGGAGACTCCCTTGATGGCATGAATGGAACCGTAATAAACATTCAGGTTTTCTACTGAAAGAAGTGCCAAGATTACGCCTCCTTCCGCTTGCCCAGATAGGCCTCGATGACCGTGGGGTTGTTCTGGATATCTTCGGGAGTGCCCTTTGCAATGATTTTGCCGTAGTTGAGGACACAGATGCCTTCGCAGATGCCCATGACCAGTTTCATATCATGTTCGATGAGCAAAATGGCGATTTTGCAACTGTCCCGGATTTTGACGATATTCTCCATAAGCTCTTCAGTCTCATGGGGATTCATGCCGGCAGCAGGTTCATCCAGCAGCAGGAGGCAGGGATTGGTCGCCAGGGCGCGCACGATCTCCAGGCGGCGCTGCGCACCGTAGGGGAGGGAGCCGGCCTTGTGATCTGCCAGGTCCTGCATATCAAAGATGGACAGCAGTTCCATGGAGCGCTCGTGCATGCGTTGTTCACATTTCCAGTAGGCGGGAAGACGGAAAATGCCGGTGAACATGCCATAGCGGATCTGATTGTGCAGTCCGATGCGCACATTGTCTTCCACGCTCATATTGGAGAAGAGACGGATGTTCTGAAAAGTACGGGCGATGCCCATCTTGCTGGCCTGTGCGGTGGTCATGCCAACGGTATCCCGTCCATTGACCAGAATGGTCCCCATGGTGGGCTGATACACTTTGGTGAGAAGGTTGAAGACGGTGGTTTTTCCTGCGCCGTTGGGTCCGATGAGGCCGGCGATCTCCGTTTTGCCGATCACCAGATTAAAATCTTCCACAGCATGCAGTCCGCCGAATTCGATGCCCAGATTCCGGGCCTCAAGGACAGGGCGGGCATTGACGTCCCGTTCAGGCAGCAGTCCGTAACTGGGAGCGGGAACCAGGCGGGTTGCTTTTTTTTCGATGCTCATGTCAGTTCACCTCCCCATCTTGGGATTGATTTTTGCGCCGGGGAATGATGCGCAGGACCATGCTGCGCAGGGTCGGGTTGTTGCCGACCAGCATCACAAGGATCAGCAGGATGGCATAGAAGAGCATGCGGAAATCCGAGAAGGCCCGCAGCAGTTCCGGCAGAACCGTCAGCAGGGTGGCGGCAATGACACTGCCCCGGATGTTGCCGATCCCTCCCATGACGACAAAGACCAGCACAAGGATCGAGGTGTCGAACTTGAACTTGGCGGCAGTGACGGTGGAAAAGTTCAGGCCATAGATGGCACCGGCCATGCCGGCCAGCACAGCGGAGGTGACAAAGGCCATCATTTTGTAACGGGTGACCTGAAGTCCTACGGATTCAGCCGCAATGCGGCTGTCCCGGATGGCCATGATGGCACGGCCGTTCCTGCTGTCGATGAGATTAAGCACCACAAGGAGGGTCAGCAGAACCAGTGCGAATGCCATGGGGAAGGTGGACATTTTGACGATGCCGGTGGTTCCTGCAGGACCGTTGAGGAGAAGTTTGCCAGGGAGATTGGGATTGACGAAGCCGAAGTGCAGAGACTGTCCATCCAGAGAAATATAGATGCAGTTCATGACGTTGCGGATGATTTCGCCAAA
>OMRS01000146.1 GCA_900313545.1 uncultured Eubacteriales bacterium
CTGGGGGTGGCCCTGGTCATGACGGTGGTGCTGCTTCTTTTCCGCAGGAGCCGGCGCCAGGAAGCGGCGCTGAGCGCGCTGCGCCTGATGCTCAAGAACCGCTTCGATGAAGAATCCCGGCAGAATGAGGCGGACCGGCAGGATATGGCGCAGGCCGTGCGGGAGGTGGAGCTGAGTGTGGGACGCCTTCAGCAGCGGATGGAAGGCGGACAGAAGAAAAGCGGCCAGGAGATCGACCAGATCAAATGGGCCGTGGAGGAAAAGCTGGATGCCTGGCAGCAGACCAGCCGGGAAGAGATGGAAAAGACCCGGGAGGAGATGCTGCGCAGCGTGGACGCCGGCCGGGAGGAGATGGTCCGCCAGCGGGAGCAGGTACAGACCCTGCTGGAGGCGCAGAAGGCGGAGCTGGTTCAGACCCGGGAGGCGGTGCACAGGAGCATGCAGCGAATGGGAGAGGCCAGCAGCTCTCGTCTTCTGGAACTCCAGGAGAGCATCAGCAGGCAGCTGGGAGAGGCCATGGACGCGCGCCTGGAGGCGTCCTTTTCTCAGGTGAGCGGACGGCTGGAGCAGGTGTCCCGGTCGCTCACGGAGATTTCCTCCCTGGCCGGCAGCGTGGATGCCCTCAGCCGTCTGATGGGCGATCAGCAGCCCCTGGGCCTCTACGGGGAGGCGCAGCTGGGGAACCTGCTTGCCCAGATGCTGGCGCCCCAGCAGTATGCCAAGCAGGCGACGCTGGTGCCCGGCCGGGAGATCCAGGCGGACTATGCCGTGGTGATGCCGGGCCGGGAAGGGGAGCAGACGGTGCTGCTGCCCATGGACGCCAGTCTGCCGCTGCGGGAGTACCATGAGCTGCGCAGGGCGCTGGAGAAGGGCAGTCACGAGGACATCGAAGCGGCCCGCAACCTGCTCTCCTCGTCTGTCCATGTGTATGCCAGGCGTCTGGGTGAACGCCTGATTGCCCCCCCGTATACCACGGATTATGCCATTTTGTTTCTGCAGAGCGAGGGGCTGTATGCCGAAGTGCTGCGCATGGGCGACCTGGCCGAGAAGATCCGGCGGGAGAGCGGCGTCGTACTGGCCGGCCCGGCGACCCTGGCGGCGCTGCTGTCCAGCCTTCAGCTCGGGTTCAGGTCCATCGCCATCGAGCAGCACACCGGGGAGATTGTCGCCACCCTCGGGGCCGTGCGGTCGGACTTTTCGCGCTACGCGAGCACCCTGGAGAAAACCCGCAACCGGCTGAGACGTGCTGCGGAGGATCTGGAACTGGTCCAGCGTCAGGGAGAGGACATCGCCCGGCGTCTGGAGAGCGTCCCCGAGGTGCCGGCCAAGGAGCCTCTTCGCAGGGTGGAAGGGCAGAGCTACGGGGATGCCTTTGATCTGGATGAGGAGGACGACTGGGACTGAGGGTCCCGGGAAGGAGCGGACATGGGACAGGCCATCGGGATAGATCTGGGAACCACCAACAGCTGCATGGCGGCCATCGTGGGCGGCGAGCCCGTTGTTCTCCCCAATTCGGAGGGACAGCGCACCACACCGTCCGTGGTGGCCTTTGCCGCTGGTGGAGAGCGGCTGGTGGGCAGCGCGGCGCAGCGCCAGCAGGCGGTGCATCCGGAGCAGACGGTGGTTTCCGTCAAGCGCAGCATGGGCTCAGATACGCGCTTTGATCTGGGCGGGAAGAAGATGTCTCCTCAGGAGGTGTCTGCGGTGATCCTGCAAAAGCTTCGAAGAGATGCGGAGCGGGTTCTGGGCACAGCGGTCACCCAGGCGGTCATCACCGTGCCGGCCTATTTTTCAGATGCCCAGCGGCAGGCTACCCGGGATGCCGGACGGATTGCAGGACTGGAGGTCCTGCGGATCATCAATGAACCCACAGCGGCCGCCTTTGCCTACGGACTGGACCACGGGGCGGCCCAGAAGATCCTGGTTTTTGATCTGGGTGGCGGGACGTTTGACGTATCCCTCATCGAGATCGGGGAGGGGATCATCGAGGTTCTGGCCACCAGCGGGGACAATCTGCTGGGCGGGGATGACTTTGACCAGCGCCTCACCGACTACGCCGCAAAGCTGTTCTATGAGCAGGAGAAGGTAGACCTTTCCCGGGATCCTCAGGCGATGCTGCTGCTTAGGGAGGCGGCAAGGGCAGCCAAACAGGAACTGTCCTCCCGGATGAGCACGACAATCCTGCTGCCATTCCTGACGAGCGACAAACGGGGACCCCATCATCTGGAGGTCCAGGTGACGCGCACACAGTTCCAGGAGATGACCCGGGACCTGCTGGAGCGCACTGCGGAACCCGTCAGGCAGGTGATGCGGGATGCGGGGCTCCAGATGAAGGACCTGTCGCAGGTGCTGCTGGTGGGCGGGAGTACCCGGATGCCGGCGGTACAGGAGATGGTTCAGAAGCTGACGGGAAAGGTTCCTTCCAGAAATGTGAATCCGGATGAGTGCGTGGCCATGGGCGCGGCACTGCAGGCGGAGAAGATGACGCAGGGAGCAAGCGGGGCGCTGACGGTTTCCTCCAGGGTCCAGGACCTGCTGCTTATGGATGTGACGCCCCTTACCCTGTCCATTGAAACCGTGGGAGGTGTGGCGACGCGGATTATTGACCGGAACACCACCATTCCGGCAAGGCACAGCCAGATCTTCACCACGGCAGCACCCTTCCAGAGCGCGGTGGACATCCGCGTGCTGCAGGGCGAGCGGCATTTTGCCCGGGACAACAAGCTGATCGGCAATTTCCGCCTGAGCGGGATCCGGCGGGCCATGGCGGGGGTGCCGCAGATTGAGGTCACCTTTGCCATTGATGCCAACGGTATCGTGACGGTGAGCGCAAAGGACCTGGGAACCGGGCGTTCCCAGGAGATCACCATCACCAGCACCACCAATCTGAGCGAGGAGGAGATCCGTCGTGCCAGGGAGGATGCGGCACGGTATGAGGCCTGGGACCGGGAACGCAGGGAGGCTGGAGATATCCGGAATGCTGCAGAGCGTCTGGTCTACGAGACCGAACAGGCCCTGCAGCAGGCGAAAAACCCGGACAGGGAGACCGTGGTGCGTGTAAAGTCTGCTCTGCAGGACCTCAAAACCCATGTGAAGCGGACAAAGCCGGATTCCATCTCCTCAGAAGAAGCGAAGGAACTGCAAGGTAAAATGCAGGTGCTGGAGGAACTTCGGAAAGAAACCGGGATTTGACACACGTCCTGGATACGTCCTGAGGGTTCATGAGGATAAGAAATGAGGGGGACAGGGAAGGAGAACGTGTCCAGACAGAAGCTCTCATCTGGCAGGTGCGGGTCGGGAATACCGATCCGGTTTCTCAAGGTGTTTGAGAATCCCCGGGTGCATGAAAAGGAGCCGCCGACAAGCGTGTGTCGGACGGCTCCTTTTCATATATTGAGTTAACCGTTGTCGCCGATAGAAGGATCAGGATCAGAAGAGGTGAACCCTGAACCGGGATATGTATCGTTATATACGATACCGGTGCTCTGCAGTCCTGTGGAGATTCCGCCGCTCTGAATTCCGGTCATGCCGGTCGAGAGAGGATTATTTGTCAATCCGGTGCCGGATGTGCCGAGGCCGCTAGTGTTCAGACCAGTGCCGGTTGTGCCAAGGCCGCTGGTGCTCAGACCGGTGCC
>OMRS01000145.1 GCA_900313545.1 uncultured Eubacteriales bacterium
CCCTTCTGTACCTCCGGCGGCAGCGACATCGGCAGGACCTGCGAGCGCATCCAGAGTCTGGTTGGCGAAAAGGCCTGCGTGGACACAGGCAAACGGATGGGCGGCGACATTTCAGAAAAGGATCTCAGGATCTGGGCGGAGGGACTGAAGCTGTGAACAATCTGGAACTGATCCGCCATCGCAGGAGCGTGCGGACCTTTGACGGCAATCCCCTCCGCCGGGAGGACGCTGAGGAACTCCTGCGCTTTGCACAGGGCATCTCCACGCCCTACGGCATCCCCATCACCTGGAAGCTGCTGAGCGCCAGGGAAGACGGCCTGTCCTCGCCCGTGATCACGGGAACGGACAGCTACATCGCCGGCAAGGTCACCCGCCGGCCGCACGCCGAGGAGGCCTTCGGCTATGCCTTTGAAAAGCTGGTCCTCCACGCCGAAGCCATGGGAATCGGCACCACCTGGATCGCCGGGACGATGGACCGCCCCGCTTTTGAAAAGGCGATGCAGCTGAAGGCGGACGAAGTGATGCCCTGTGTCAGCCCCCTGGGGTACCCCGCCAAAAAAATGTCCCTGCGGGAAACGATGATGCGCAAGGGCATCCACGCCGACAGCCGCATGGAATGGCGGGAGCTGTTCTTTGACCGGAGCTTTGACAGGCCCCTGCCGGAAAACGCGCCCTGCAGGGACGCTCTGGAGATGGTGCGCCGGGCGCCTTCCGCGGTCAACAAGCAGCCCTGGCGGGTCGTTGTCGACGGCGGGCAGGCCCACTTCTATGAAAAGAAAAGCAGGGGCTTTGAGGATGCCAGCGGATGGGATCTGCAGAAGATCGATGTGGGCATCGCCATGTGCCATTTCGCGGTCGGATTTGAGGACCGCGTGCAGCTGGTCATTGCCGATCCCGGACTGACCGCGCCGGAAGGCACGGTCTACATCGCCACCCTGATCGCGGAAGAATAAACGCGGGTGGTGAGGAGATATGAAAAAAGCCGTTCGTTATTACAGCCGGCTGGGCAGCACGAAGGCCATCGCGGAGGCCATCGCGCAGGGCGCGGGCGTGCAGGCGGTATCCGTTACCGAGGAACCGGAACTGTCCGAACCCGTCGATGTGCTTTTTCTGGGCGGCGCGCCGTATGCCAACCTCATGGCCCCCGAACTGAAGGCCTACGCGGACAGGCTGAAGCCGGAAATGGCGGGGAGGGTCGTTCTGTTTACGACCTCCAACTGGTCCAGGCGGACGGTGACGGCGCTCAAAAGGCTGCTGCGCGAAAAAGGGATCGCGGTGGACGACGCGTACTTCTATGCCCATTCGCTGCGTATCCAGGCCCGCACGGAGGCGGCCAGGGAATTTGGAAACAAAGCATGAAAAGGAGCTGACAAGCATGATTACCAGGGAAATGACGATTAAGGAAGTATTGGACATCGACCGCACCACCGCGCCGATCATGATGGCCTACGGCATGCACTGCATGGGGTGCCCGTACAGCCAGATGGAGAGCCTGGAGATGGGCTGCGCCGCCCACGGCACCGATGTGAATGAACTGGTGCAGAAACTGAACGATTATCTGGCGGGAAAAGCATGAACAGGAAAAAGAAAATCATCCTCTGCGCGTGCGTCTGTCTGGTGGTGCTCCTGACAGCCGGGCTGATCTGGGGCGGCAATTTCCTGGTCACCTTTGCCATCGGGCGCTCCTCCGGCACGAAAAACATCGCACCGGCACCGACCCTGTCCGAGGAGACCATCCAGGCCATCAACCGGACCCGGGAGCAGCAGAACCAGCAGGCCCGGGAGTGGATGGACAGGTCCACTGTGGAAACGGTGCAGATCCGGTCTGAAGACGGACTGAAGCTCGTCGGGGACGCGGTCATCACCGACCCCGCCTCCCATCTCTGGCTGATCGCCATACACGGGTACCGCAACTACCGCACGTCCATGCGCGCCCTGGCCTCCTACTACGGGCTGCGGGGATGGAACGCGCTGCTTCCCGATCTTCGGGGCTGCGGAGACAGCGAAGGGAATTACGTCGGCATGGGCTGGCTGGACCGCAGGGACATGCTGAAATGGATCGACTGGATCCTTGAACGGGACAGCGAGGCGCAGATCGTGCTCCATGGCATCTCCATGGGCGGAGCCACCGTGATGATGACGGCGGGAGAGGCGCTGCCCAGCCAGGTGAAAGCCCTGGTGGAGGACTGCGGCTACACGTCCGTCCGGGATATTTTTGCCGATGAAATGGACGTTCTTTTCCATCTGCCCGCCTTCCCGCTGCTTGATATTGCCAGCTGGATCTCTTCCTTCCGGGCCGGGTACGGCTTTACCGAGGCATCCTCGCTCAAGCAGATCGCCAAAGCCCAGGTGCCCGTGCTGTTTATTCACGGCTCCAAGGACAATTTTGTCCACACGGACATGGTGTACCGGCTGCACGATGCCTGCCCTGCCGAAAAGCAGCTGCTGGTGGTGGACGGTTCAGGGCACGGCAATTCGTACAATCACGCGCCGGATATCTATTTTGACACGGTATTCGGTTTTCTTGAAGCCCAGGGTCTTTCTCAGGAAACAGTGACGGAGTTGAAAGAAGCATCGTGACTGCCGATGGTTTTTGCCCAGGGATCTGACAACGAAGGGAGACTGTTCTTTGCAAGGTTCCATATTGATCACCGGCGGCACCGGCTTTTTGGGGACGGAAGTCTGCGCCCGGCTGCTGAAGGTCTGCGATTCCCCGATCTACGCGCTCGTGCGGGCCTCGGGCGAGGCCCAGGCGTATCACAGGCTGCGCGGGGCGTGGCAGCATGACCAGGCGCTGTATGCCTCCATCGGGGTGCGCGTCTTTCCCCTGCCGGGAGATTTTGAAAAACCCGGGCTGGACCTGGACCCCGCGGCCGCCCAGGTCCTTCGGGAGCAGGTCAGCCACATCTTTCACGCCGGCGCCGAGGTGGGGTTCCGGGAGAGCGAGGCCACCCTCACATCCGTGAACCGGGAGGGGACCCGGAACATGCTCTCCTTCGCTGCGTCGCTTCCGGGGCTCAGGCGCTTCGTGCACATCTCCACAGCCTACGTGGCGGGGCAGCGCTCCGGCGTGATCCGGGAGAATGACCCCGTGGGCACAGCCTTCTCCAGCCTGTATGAAAAGAGCAAGGCCGGGGCCGAGGCGCTGGTGCGGGATTCGGGTCTCCCCTTTTCCATCTGCCGTCCGGGCATGATCGTCGGGGATTCCAGGTCCGGCTGGGCGAGAAACTTCAACACGGTCTACTACGTCCTCAAGCAGATGCTGCTGGGAAAGATGCGCGTGCTGCCCGTGAAGCGGGCGCAGCGCCTGAACGTGATCCCCGTGGATGATGTGGCCGCTGCCGTGGCGAAGATCGGCTTTGCCGGCGACGCCCAGGGCAAGACATTCCACCTGACCTGCCCCACGGCCCTGCAGCCCACGGCGGAGGAACTGGCGGAGCATGTCAGAAGCTGGGCGAAGAAGCATCTGGGCACGCAGCTGCCCCGCCCTGTCTACCTGCCCCTGGGCCTCATCAGACGGGCGGGGTTTATACACAACCGGAACCCGAAGGAAAAAAACAAAACGGCGCTTTCCAACCTTCTGACCCTCGCGCCGTATTTCTTTTCCGGTCAGGATTTTGACCGGGCCAATACGGACGCCGTCTGCGGCCCGTACACCCTGAACTGGCACGAATATATCGACGCGCTGCTGGAATTCGCCTGCCGGGCGAACTTCATGCGCCAGACCGGGCAGACGGTGTTCGAGCAGGCCGTGGTCCGCCGCTCCAGCACCCACTTCCCCGTCTGCTACTATGACGTCGGGGCGGACGACATCCGGCGCGTCACCGGGCCGGAGGTCAACGCCAGGGTGGACGCCATTGCCGGGGCCCTGCGAAGCTGGGGGATCCGCAAGGGCGACCGGGTGGCGCTGACGGGCATCAACTCGGTGGATTACCTGGCGCTGGAACAGGCCGTCGGC
>OMRS01000143.1 GCA_900313545.1 uncultured Eubacteriales bacterium
CTGCTCAGAAGCCCGAAGTGCTTGAGCTGATCAAGTGATGCAGGAAGGAGAGACACATTTATGGCACAGGTTCAGTATCAGGCGGTTGGCCGCCGTAAAAAGGCCATTGCCCGTGTTCGACTCGTTCCGGGTGACGGCAAAATTGTGATTAATGGCCGCGGTATTGATGATTATTTCGGTCTTGAAACCCTGAAGATGACTGTCCGTCAGCCGTTGGCTCTGACCAGTCTCGAGGGACGGTATGATGTCCTTGTCAACGTCTATGGCGGTGGACTTTCCGGCCAGGCCGGCGCAATCCGTCATGGCATCAGCCGTGCGCTGATCGTTGCGGATCCCGAGCTGCGCCCTGCCGTCAAGAAGGCAGGATTCCTGACCCGCGATCCGAGAATGAAGGAACGCAAGAAGTACGGCCTGAAAGCCGCACGTCGCGCGCCTCAGTTCTCCAAGCGCTAATCTTCCGCAAGGACAGAGGAGGCGAACAACAATGACAGGTGTATTGACAGTCGTCCTGGCGGTTCTGCTGGTGGTCTGTGCACTGGTTCTGATTGGAACAGTTTTGCTCCAGCCCGGCGAATCCAATGGCCTTGGCGCAATCGCTGGCGGTGCAGAGACCTTTTTCGGAAAGAACAAAGCGAAGAGCATGGAAGGAAAGCTCGCACTGGCAACCAAAATCTCTGCCGGCGTGTTCATTGTGTGCGCACTGGCGCTTGCAGTGATTTCCTGAGTTTCGCGTAAGATTGAACTTGAACTGACAGCTATGGGGGATTTCCTCATAGCTGTTTTTGATTTGGAGGAAAAAGTGATGAATACGGATATTCCGAAGATGGAATCCGATGCTGTGACGGACAGAAAACACCTGTTCCGGGTGAAATCCTACCGTCCGTCGCTGGCGCTTTGCTATTACGAGGATGAGGAGGGAAATCTCTATCCCGGAGATACCTGCGGATTCCCCTGCGGGACGATCCCGGGTGACATTGTTTCCGGAAAGGTCAGACGAAATACCTTTCATGTCACAGGTTTGGTGGAACCAGGGGTCACGGTGTTTTCCGGGACCTATGGAATGGACGCATTCGGGGAAAATCCGTCCGGAAGGGTATACCCCACAAGCCGGAAACTTCCTGATTTTTTCATTCGTGAGATTCATCCGGACATCCCGCTTGGGACAGATCGTCAGACCCTGGTGCTTGCCAGAAGGGTGTTGGGTGATAAATCTCCACTGTGTGATATCGTTTCGGTGATCGGGGATATCAGGGACAGCCGGGCACTCCTCGAATCGGTGATCGAGGTGGCGAATCTTCCGACGGTGTTTTCGGCAAAGGCGCAGGAGCAGGCGGCACAGTGCGCAATGTCTCCGGAAGAAAGTGCAGACAGGCTGGATCTGCGGGACAATCTCATTGTGACCATTGACGGAGAGGATGCCAAGGACTTTGATGATGCGGTCAGTCTGGAACACATGAGCAACGGTCACCTGAAGCTTGGCGTTCATATTGCCGATGTTGGTCATTTTGTTCCACAGGGAACTCCGCTTGACAGGGATGCCTTCCAGAGGGGCACAAGCGTATATTTTCCGGGCATGGTGATTCCGATGCTCCCGGAGGAGCTCTGCAATGGCTTGTGTTCTCTCCGCCCGGGTGAAGATAAGTATACGCTGTCGGCTTTCATGGAGATGACTGCGGATGGAGAAGTGGTTCATGAGAGTATCCATCGAACGATCATACGTTCAAGGCACCGTCTGATCTACAGCCACGTCAATGCTTTTTTTGAAGGGAACCAGGAGGAAATCCCAGACGGCAGCCCTTTGGGTAATATGCTCAAGGAGATGCTGCAGCTGTCCAAAGCCATCCGGGAACGCAGAATCCGGAGGGGGGCGATTGATTTTGATCTTCCGGAGATTGCCTTCCGGCTGGATGAAGACGGGAATCCGGTGGAGGTGATGCGGCGCGAGCGGGGAGATGCCGAGCTGATGATTGAGGATTTCATGCTTGCGGCCAATTCCTGCGTGGCCAGGTTCCTCAAAAACAGGGGAATCCCTGCATTGTACCGGATTCATGAAGAACCCACCGTTGAGAAGATGAAGGAACTGCGGGAGCTGGCTGCCAGAGCCGGCCTCAATGCCCTGTATCTCAAGGACCATGCCAAGCCTGACCAGGTGGCAAGGCTCCTCAGAGAAGCCAGCCTGACGGAGATGGCGGACGTGGTTCGGGTCAAGGCGCTGAGGTGTATGCAGAAGGCCCGCTATGAAGTGAGCCCTATGGGGCACTTTGGACTTGCAGAACCTGATTACTGCCACTTTACCTCTCCGATTCGCAGATATCCTGATCTGGTGGTCAGCCGTGCGCTGGGGGAAGTGCTGCGCGGACACAAGGCAAAACTGAAAGGTTCCCAGCTTCAGGAAGCGGCCAATCAGAGCTCCGAAACCGAGGTGCGGGCCCAGGAGGCGGAACGCAATGCGGATAAGGCCCTGATGGCCCTGTGGTGTTTCCATCATCAGGGAGAAAGCTTTGAAGCCAAGGTCAGCGGCGTGGTGGCCGCGGGATGCTTTGCGGAGCTCCCCAACGGGGTGGAAGGCTTTGCGCCTGTCAGGCGGATGTCGGACTGGTATCTCTTTGATGAGGACAATGAACGCCTGATCGGAGAAACCACCGGACAGATTCTGACGATCGGCACGCCGGTGAAAGTCAGCATTTCCAGTGTCAGCCTGGCCAATGCCACGGTGGATCTGGACCTGGAGGTGATCCGACAGGACCGGAAAAATCCCGAGAAGAGGGAACGCAGGCCTGAGAGAAGGCGCGGCCGCGGTGGGAAAGGGCCCGAGAACGC
>OMRS01000139.1 GCA_900313545.1 uncultured Eubacteriales bacterium
CGGATCTTCCACACGCGGAAGGCACGGATGAGCAGGTTCACGAACAGACCCACGACGGGAAGGACAATGACGAACATAAATTCTTCCTGAACGTAGTCCACCATGGAAATACCCATCCACCGGGTGGCAATAAACTGGGCCAGTAGAAAGAAGAACACGATTCCAACATAGGTCAGCACCCGGTTTTTCGTGCTTTTCTGAACCGTTTTGCTGAAGACGATCTTGGAGATGACCATCTCCATCACCATACCGACGACTAAACACGCCACGATGCACATGACATCCGGCCAGCCGGATAGTCTTGCGATGGCGTCGCCAAAGCCATAGCCAAGCGCAGCGACGACCGCCACCATAAAATGGTCAATTGTGAATAATTTTTTCATGCCGAAACCTCCCTGTAAATCTGATAACCTGATTTTAGGTTCTGCTGCATAACCCCGGATCAATGAATGACTTGCCTATTTCTCCTGCAGAATGGTTTCATTCACATCCTCTTCAATCTCGGAGTACAGCTTCTCAACGTCGCTTTCCGTGTACCTGGGAACCTCATAGTGTTCGGAAAACACGACTTTGATACTTGCGAGCCGTCCGGCCAGTCTCCGTTCACGGCGAAGGTCGGCCCCTGTCAGAAAGATATAATCGCACAGGTTTTCTCCCATAAACCAGAAGAGAATAAAGAGCAGCTCGCGGGGCATTTCCATCAGCGGCTTCGTCAGCCACAGGACGGCCCCTGAAAGGAGCATGCCGATCACCATGAACAGGAAGGTCCGCATATGGCGTTTCTCGTGTTTTTCCACCATGCCGAGATCATAGGCAAAATCGTCCCGGATGACCTCCTCAATGGTCTTTTTCTCCTCCGGCGACAGGCTGTTCCCGGTAATGCTCAGCACCAGCGGGCACTCGGTCGGCGTCACATCTGCGCACTCTTTGAGATAGTCATAAAAATCCGTGTTCAGAGTCTCATAGCCTTTGACGCTGTACGTACTGATCACATCGCTGTAGTCGGATACACTGCATGGAATCGTCGCGATCCCGCTCCTGACATAGTCCCGTTTGATCAGATACTCAAGATGTCCCTTTCTCCGTTCAAATAATCTGGCAGTATTGTGTTTGGTCATCATATAGTCCTCATCCCTGACGATTCACATCTTTTTGCAGAAGACGGAAAAGTGCCGATGATGCGGCATTGCGCAAAGACCGGGATGCCCTGATCCCGACGGGCTGCTGGGAGCCGTCAGTTCGCTTTCTTTCCACGCAGAACCACGTCCTGCGGCTTGTTCCGGCTGAAGCCCCCGTGCTCCGCGGTGTGTTGTCAAACGCCGGACAATCAGCGCCCCTGCCAACCGCAATGGCTCCCTTTATGTCCTCCGCATGCGGTTCTCCATGAAATCCAGGGTTCCCTGTTTGCCTGAGCATGTGATCTGTTTCCCGTAAGCGACATACTCAAAGCCAGCGCCCGTGGTGATGCGGACATGGCTGTCGGTAATCCCGGGCATGATGAGTTTCCCGTGAAGGCTGGCAGCCTCGCCCTCATTGTCCGAAAGGCCGGCCCCGTCGCCCGCATGGACGAATTTGCCGAGAACAAGGGTCTGTTTCATGCGGTGTTTCTCCTTTCGATTCTGCATCGCATTGTCCCTCGGGGGGATCATCTGCTGCCCCTGTCTGGTCCGGTGCAATTCATTTTATTTTACTAAAAACGGTACAATGATGTCAATGACAGTCCATTTAATGTAGAATAACGCACATACAAACAGAAATGATGACAAAACGGTGATGAACGCGCTTCGCACATGGCCAAAGGCGGGCACGGCAGCGAAATGAGCCGGACCGCCAGGCGGGAAAATGAGAGGGGGAGACCGTCAGGGGAAGCGCCTTCTCGTCCTGCCCGGGAAAGGGGATCCCTGCCGGTACGGCACCCTGCGGGGAGCCGGATTCAGGGGAAAAGGATCCGCTGTCACCCAGGACCTGCCCACAGGGCGCCGCGGGAGGGGGCAGCCCCCGGATGAAAAGGGGATGATCCATTGGATTTCCAGCGTCGGCCCGGCACTTGGAGACCGCGGACATCATGCATGTACAACAGGCCGTATATGAAGATCCATATACGGCCTGTTTTTCTGCAGCTTCGTCAGGGCGCGGGAGGGAGGGCATGTTATCCTTCACGGGATAGCCAGGTTTGCGGGCCGCGCGCCGAGGTCCGCTGCTGCAGATCCGCCTTCTCGCCGGCATGGAGGAGTCCTCCTGCGGAAACTCAAAAAGCCTGCCGCAGGTGCGGCAGGCCTGTTTTTCAGAACGGATAGGCGGAAAACGCGTTGTCATGGAAGATCTGCTCAAGCTCCTGCCGCGTAAAGATCTCCGGTCTGCACAGATAGTCCCACAGATGTTCATAGCTGTCCCGGGTGAGCGGGGAGGGCAGATCGCTTCCCCACAGCAGCTTGTCGCATCCGACGGTGTCCCGGGCGATGGCCACGTAGCGGCAGGCCGTGGGATAGGGATAGGTTTCCGGATCGACATTCCAGGGAACCGCCGAAATGTCAAACCAGACGTTGGGCAGACGGAGAAGCTTCAGGGATTCGGTAAACACCGCCTCGTCGCGGAGCGTGGGGGCGAGCAGATGGCACACGACCACCTTCATGTCCGGACAGGACCTGGCGATCTCCGCGACCGCCTCAGGCTGGTAGCTGCTCATCCCGGGTCCCCCGATATCCAGCACAAGCGTGCAGCCGTTGTCCGCAGCCAGACGGACCTGCCGCTCGAGCAGCGGCCCGTCCAGGCGGAAGGGCGTATGATAGCCCATCATGCCCCCGCCTTCGCTCACCTCAAACTTGATCACCCGGACCCCTTCCCGCAGGACAAACCTCTCAAGGATCTCGAGGGACTGCTGGGCATAGACATCCGCGGTGCAGGCGGGAATGAACATGTCAGGGTACCGCCTGGCCACCTCGAGGGAATACTCGTTCTGGTAGCCGTAAAAGGATCCCTGCAGCAGCACGGCCTTTTCCACGCCCTTTTCCCTGAGAAAAGGGTACAGCTTTTCTCCCAGCAGGTTGGTCTCCCCCAGGCAGGCGGGGATCAGGTCGGTCTCCTCCCCGTTGGCCCAGCGGGCGCGTCCGCCGCCGATGGCGCGGAATTCGCCCCTGCGGGCGAACCCGTGCAGATTCTCGATCACATGGACATGGACATCCACAAGTTTCATGATTTCAGTGCTCCTTTCGAGTCCCCGCGCCTGAACGGCCTGCCGAACATCGACCTCTGAAGTCCGCTGTTCTTGTTCTTGGCATAGACATCCGTGGCGACGGCGCAGATGATGATCACGCCTTTGACCAGCGTATGGTAAGTCGAGGGAACGCCCATCAGGCGCATGCCGTTGTTGAGCACGCCCACCAGCAGCGCGCCGAAGAGGGCGCCCTGGATGGAGCCCTCACCGCCGGCCAGACTCGTGCCGCCCACCACGATGGCGGTCAGCACGTCATTTTCATAGCCGGTGGCCGCCTTGGCGATGGCCTGCTGGTTCATGGAGGCCAGGACGATGCCGGAAAGGGCGGCCATCAGGCTGGAAAGTACATAGCACACGGTGGACACGCGCCGCACGGCGACGCCCGAAAGGGCCGCCGCCTGCCGGTTCCCGCCCACGGCGTACACGCGCTGCCCGAAGACCGTCTTGTTGAGGATGATATAGGTCAGCAGCATCATGATGCCCATGATGTAGATCGGCACCGGCACCCCCAGAAGGCGCCCGCTTCCGATAAAGGTGAAGCTGGGGGGCTCCATGGCCGCGATGGTGTGGTTGCCCGTGGTCAGCTGGGCCACGCCGTTGATGATGCTCTGGGTGGACAGGGTGATCAGGAACGCGGGAACATCGAAATAGGAGATGATCAGGCCGTTGACCAGCCCCACAGCGGCGCCTGCCAGCAGGCCCAGCACAATGCCCACAACGACGGAGGTCCCCGTCTTTCCCATGCCGATGATGGTCAGCACCGTGACCGCGCCGGAAAGGGCGGCCACCGGGCCGACCGAAAGGTCGATGCCGCCCAGGAGGACCGCGTAAATCATGCCGCAGATCATCGTGCCGTAGATGGAGACGGCATAGAGAATGCTCAGCATGTTGTTGAAGGTCGGGAAGATCCTGGGCTGCAGGATGACCATGACCAGCATGACGCCCAGCAGGATGAGCGGCTTCTGAAAGCGTTTGACAAACTGCGATCTGTTCATCTTATTCATGGTCGGCCTCCCTGCTGTTGTCGATACCGGATGCTGCGGCAAGCACATCCTCCTGGGTGATGAACCCCTCGTTGAATTCCCTGAAGATCCTTCCTTTGCGCATGACCAGGATGCGGGTGCTCACCCTCAGGAGCTCCTGAAGGTCCGAGGAGACGACGATGACAATGACCCCTTTTGCAGCCAGCCCCTCCAGAATCTGGTAAATGGCCTCCTTGACGCCCACGTCAATTCCCGCCGTGGGTTCGTCCACCAGCAGAACCCTGAGGTCCCGGGCCATCCATTTCCCGACGACGACCTTCTGCTGGTTGCCTCCGGAAAGATTGATGACCGGCATGGAGGGAATGTTGGGGCGCACGGCCAGATTGGAGATGGCGTCGTCGCACATCCGGGACTCACGGCCGCTGTTGACGATGCCCAGGGCATTGCTGAGCAGGTCGTAGTTGGTCAGGGCGATGTTCTTGCGGATGCTCTGCAGCGGAATGAACCCCTGCCCGCGCCGGTCCTCCGGGATGAGGCCGAAGCCCTTTTTGATGTTCCCGGCGACCGTGCCGCCGATTTTTTCCCCGTCTAAGGTGATTTCCCCCGCATCCGCGCGGTCCGCGCCGAAAATGGTCCGCAGCACTTCGGTGCGTCCGGAACCCACGAGGCCGCCGATTCCCAGGATCTCGCCGTGATGCGCATCAAAGCTGACGTTTTCAAAGACGCCCCTGCGGGTCAGCCCCCGCACGCTCAGGCCCACGGGGCCCTGGGGCCGGTGCATGGCGACCCGGTCCGCGCTGGTGGCGATATCCTTGCCGATCATCATGCGGATGATCTTCTGGGGATCATAGTCCTTCTTCTCCACCACGGCCACGTTTTCCCCGTCCCGCAGCACGGTCAGGCGGTCCGCAAGCAGACGGACCTCCTCCAGACGGTGCGTGATGTAGAGGATCCCGACGCCCTTGTCCCGGAGCCGGTTGATGATGTCAAAGAGGCGTTCGCTTTCGGAGGCGCTCAGGGAGGCGGTCGGTTCATCCATGATGATCAGGGGCGCGTCGACGGTCAGGGACTTGAGAATCTCGACGGTCTGCTGCTGGGCGATGCTCAGGTTCTCGACCACCTCTCCGGGGTCCAGGTACAGATCGAAGCGCTCCATCAGCTCCAGCACGCGCCGGGTCATGGTTTTGCTGTCAAGCAGCCCGCATCTGCGGGTCTCCTGCCCCAGCAGGATGTTCTGCATCACCGTCAGGGTGGGGATCAGGCTCAGCTCCTGATAGATGACCGCAAGGCCCAGGCGCTGGGCATCCGAGCGGCTGTTGATCTCGGCCTGCTTTCCCTGGATCCAGATGGTCCCCTCATCCTTCGGGTAGACGCCCATAATGATCTTGATCAGCGTGGATTTCCCCGCGCCGTTTTCGCCCATGAGGGCATGGACCTCACCGGAGCGGATCTCAAGATTGACGCCCTTGAGCACCTGCACGCCCGAGAAACTCTTGTGGATGTTTTCAGCGCGCAGCAGCACCTGGTCGCTCATTGTGCCACCGCCTTTCCCTTGAGCGCCTTCCTGCCGGAACTGTGGAGCCGGCTCCGGAAGTAACGCTGGTAGACCGCGTCAAAGAGCACCATGATGATAATCACCACGCCCTTGATGATCACGTGATACTCGCTGCCGAGGTTGTACTTGTAGATGCCGTTGGTGAGGATGGACATGAACAGGGCGCCGATCATGCTGCCGACCACATCGCCGCGTCCGCCGCTGAACGCGCAGCCTCCCACCACGACGGCGGCAATGACATCAAACTCGAGTCCCGTGCCCAGTTCCACCGTTGCGGCGCCGGTACGGGCGAGCAGGAAGATCGAGGCAAGGCCGCAGCAGAACCCGGAGAGCCCGAAGGCAAACTGCTTGATCCCGTCGGTCCGGATGCCTGAAAGGTCGGCGGATTTCCGGTTGGATCCCGTGGCGTAGGTGTAGACGCCGACCCGGGTTTTTTTGAGAAGAAGCTGCCCGACGATCACCATCACGATGAAGGCGATGGTGACATAGAACAGCCCGCTGCTGATCTTTCCGCTGAAGGCCAGGAAGGCCTTGTTCTTGATCACCTGGTTGCGGATGCGCCCGGACTCCCTGATGGCAAAGAGCATTGTCAGTCCGCGGAAAATCCCCTGGGTGGCAAGGGTGGCGATGAAGTCCGGCAGTTTCAGTCTGGTCACGACGAAGCCGTTGAGCAGTCCGCCGAGGATGCCGATCAGGATGGACATGAGGCACACCACCGGAACGGGGACATCCGGCAGATAAAACAGAAAATTGGCCATGATCATGGCCGAGAGGGCGGTCAGCGCGCCCGTGGACAGATCAATTCCCGCGGTGATGATGACAAAGGTCACCCCGACGGCAAGAATTCCCGTGACGGACGCATCCCGCAGGAACGCGTAGACGTTCTTCGGCGCAAGGAAATAGCTGCTGGTCAGGCTGAACACGGCGACCAGCAGCGCCAGAAGGCAGATGGAAATGATTCGGCGAATGGATTCCTGTCTCAAGGAAAATCCCCCCTCACTGAACAGGAGAAACAGGAAAAGAGGGCCGTCTCAAGCAGCGCTGAAGAGACGGCCCTCCTGTGAAAACGGAATTACCAGCGGATGTTCTCGGGGATCTGGTCCAGAGTCTCCTGCGTGGCCACCACGGGACCCATCTTGACAACGGGGGTCTCGGTGAACTCGCTGGGCTGGATTTCAGAGGAGAGCGCGAACAGCATGAGACGGAACGCGGTTCTGCCCTGATCGAAGCAGTTGGTGTAGATCGTGCCGGTCATCTTGCCCTGCTCGATGTACTCAAGCGCCTTGGCCTCGCCGTCAGCGCCCCAGATCTGCATCTCAGAGAGGCGGCCCATGGCTTCCGCAGCCTGGGAGGCACCCTCGGCCATGGCGTCATTGGCACAGAACACGCCATCGATCTTGTCATACTTGGTCATGAAGTCGCGCATGACTTCGTTGGCCTTTTCCGTCAGCCACTCGCCGCTCTGCTTGTCGAGCAGGGTGATTTCCGGATACTCCTTCAGGGCGTCTTCGAAGCCGGCTTCAAGATTGATTCCGCGGCTCGCGCCGGGGGTTGCCTGGATCACGACAACATTTCCCTTGCCGCCGATCTTCTCAGCGATGGCGTTGGCGACCATCCGGCCCGCCTCATAGTCCACCATGGCCACCAGAGCGGTGTGGGGAGTGTCCGCATCGAGGTTCAGGGTAATGACGGGGATGCCGGCCTCTTCAGCTTCACGAACGGAAGCGGCGAGGGCGGCGGAATCGGTGGCCTGGAGCAGGATGCCGTCGTACTCCTGGTTGATCAGGTCGGTCATCTGCTGAATTTCCGTCTCAGCGGAGCTCTTGCCGTCAAAGCACTGCACGGTGATGTTGGAATACGCCTTGGCTTCGTCCTCAACGCCGACCTTCCAGGCGTTGCCGACCGGGTGACCGATGTTGTCGATGATGAATCCGATCTTCAGCTGATCCTTGTAGGGGTTCTTGACTGCCTTGGGACCATCCGCCAATGCTGCAGTCATGCCCATCATCATGAGGGCGAGTACGAGAAGTACAACCAGAGTTTTCTTCATGTTTCCTGCCTCCTTGTCATTTGGTGGTCGTTTACAGGCCGGCCCCGGTGCTGTCCTCTGGGATACAACACGGAAACCGGACTGCCTTCAACAATCTGCCCATATTGTAGACCTAAAAGAAGGGAAATGTCAACAAATTCCGGAGAGAAAGATCGATCAACCTGCACACTTTATGTTCGGCCTTTCCCGGAGGGACACGCTTTCCCGGGAAGACGGCTCCATCTATGGATACAACATGATCCGCCTCCCTGCACTCCGGCAACGCCCCGGTCCCTTTTCCCGGCATACCCTGAGCGTATTCCAGAGGCTCAGCCGCCAAGGCTGACAGGTTGACATTCATCATGCCCCGACAGCCGGAGATGGCGCTGCCCGGGCGAAATCCGGCGGGAGCGTGCGGGCATTCCGGGTGAGGAATCCCGTGAAGGAGGAGATGGCTTTTGATCCTTTCAATGGAGTGAAGGCCCGGGGCCGGGAAGGGCAGCGCCGTCACCGGAGCGGAACCTGCCCGGAAACGCGCATCCCCGTGCGCCAAAGGAACCCGGACAGGCATCAGCATGTTGTGATTTCAGAATAAGAATGATGGAACCGGCGGTATTGTGCCGGGAAAGGAATTCATCTATAATCAGGCGCGGATA
>OMRS01000179.1 GCA_900313545.1 uncultured Eubacteriales bacterium
GGAAAAGATCACCGCCTCCCAGACGGATGCCCCTTCCATTTCCCTTTCGGAATCCGAAATCCGGCAGCTCCAGACCCGCCTGCGGGACCTTGGCTACTATGCCGGCGACATTACCGGCAACGCGGGGTCCAAAACGCTGGACGCCGTGCGCGCGTTCCAGAAAAAATACGGTCTGACCGTGGACGGCATTCCCGGCCCCGGGACCCTGCATAAACTGGAGGAAGTCGTCTCCGGAAAGGCCGCGGGAAGCTCCGTGACCGCTCCGGAAAAGATCACCGCCTCCCAGACGGAGGCCCCTTCCATTTCCCTTTCGGAATCCGAAATCCGTCAGCTCCAGACCCGTCTGCGGGACTTGGGCTTCTATGCCGGCGACATTACCGGCAACGCAGGTTCCAAAACGCTGGACGCCGTGCGCGACTTCCAGAAGAAGTACGGCCTCACCGTGGACGGCATTCCCGGCCCCGGGACCCTGCAGAAACTGGAGGAGGTCGCCTCCGGAAAGACTGCGGGAAGCACCGCGCCCGCCCAGGAAAAGGCTTCCGCCTCCCAGACAGAGGCCCCTTCCATTTCCCTTTCGGAATCCGAAATCCGTCAGCTCCAGACCCGTCTGCGGGACCTGGGCTTCTATGCCGGCGAAATCACCGGCAACGCAGGTTCCAAAACGCTGGACGCCGTGCGCGCTTTCCAGAAAAAATACGGCCTCACCGTGGACGGTATTCCCGGCCCCGGGACCCTGCGTAAGCTGGAGGAGATCGTCTCCGGAAAAAGCAGCACCGGCTCTTCGGAAAAGACGTCTTCCACAGGGGGCGCGCCCGCCGTCTCCCTGTCGGAATCCGAAATCCGGCAGCTCCAGACCCGACTCCGGGAGCTGGGCTTCTATACGGGCGACATCACCGGCAATGCGGGAGAGAAGACGCTTGAAGCCGTGCGCACCTTCCAGAAAAAATACGGCCTGACCGCGGACGGCATTCCCGGCCCCGGGACCCTGCGCAAGCTGGAGGAGATCAGCGCGGCTCGCACCTCCTCAAAGAAGGACGCTTCCTCCAAACAGTCCGTCTCCACCAGCGCCGCACCCTCGCCCAATGCCCACGTCTCCCGTTCCGTCATCGAGGACGCCCAGACCAAGCTCAAAGCCCTTGGCTTCTACAGCGGTGAGATCACCGGCTCAAGCGGCAGCAAGACGGTGGGCGCCATCCAGGCATTCCAGAAAAAATACGGTCTGACCCCCGACGGCATTCTGGGCAGTTCCACCCTGAACAAGCTGAACAGCGTCTACCGCACGCAGCAGTCCGGTTCCTCCCAGAAAACCGCAGAAGACAAAACCGCCTCCGCCAACCGGCGCGTCTCCTCCGGCACCATCCGCTCCGTCCAGAGCAAGCTGAAGGATCTGGGCCTCTATTCCGGCGACATTACCGGCACGGCCGGAGAGAAAACCGCCGCTGCCGTCAAGGCTTTCCAGAAGAAATACGGTCTGACCGCAGACGGCATTATCGGAAGCAGCACCCTGCGCAAGATCAACAACGTCCACGCCGCCGCAAACAGGAAATCCTCCTCTTCTTCCTCTTCTTCCTCCTCGTCCCGCAGGGTCTACAATCTGGACTGGTTCGCCGCAAAAAAGAACCACGTTCTGGGCCAGCTGGGGCTCAACAAGGGGCACTCCCTGCGTCTGCTGGACCTCGGGACCGGAAAATCGCTCAATGTGGTCATCCAGTCCACGGGCAACCACCTGGATGTGGAACCGGCCACCTCAGCGGATACCAAAGCCCTGCTGTCCATCTATCATGTCACCAAGCCGGAAAAGATCACCTTCCTTCGCCGTCCCGGCATGATCACCACGGAATACGGCTACCGGATCGTCTGTTCCATTTACGGTCAGCCCCACGGCAGCGAACTGATCCATGCCAACGGCTACAAGGGGCAGTTCTGTCTGCATTTTCTCAATTCCAAGACCCATGGCTCCAGCCATGTGGACGGCGACCATCAGGATGCCATCCGCAAGGCCGTGCTCCATTACGGCGGTTCGGATGTCGTCCGGAAAATCCGGTCGCTGGACGACCTGTGAGCCCCTCCGCAGCGCACCTGCACAGAACAACAACCGTCCCCCCTCAGTTCCTGAGGGGGGACGGTTGTTGTTCCGGTTTGGTTTTCCCGCATCCGGGGCCGCCTGTCAGGCGGCATTTCCATGATTTATGACCTGACGATGCCCGATTCGGAAAAGCCCTGTACCCGGGCGGAAATCCGGGACTGAAAAAAAGCTTCCCCTCCGGCATGCCGGAGGGGACTCATGTTTTTCGGATCAGAACAGCCTCTCCAGCCGCTGGAAATAGGTCACCTTTTTCCCTCTGAGGATATGTATCCGTTTCTGTTTCGACTTGAAAATCCGGATGCAGCCCGGGCCGGACATCTGCAGAAAGTCGCTGTCCGCTCCCAGAATCGCGCCGGAATAATTGTCCGATTCAAATTCGATGCAGGTGTCGTCGGACATGACAAAAGGCGCGCCCAGGGAACGGTACGCCCTGTGATGAAGTCCCGCAATCTCCGTCAGTTCAAACGCATGCAGTCCCTTCTGCAGCAGCGCGCCTCCCAGGGAACGGTTCAGGGCCGAGGAGCCCAGCTGTGTGCAGACGCACAGGCCGGTTCCCCGGTAATCCTCAAACTGGTCCCCGTCCAGCCGGACACGGATGCGCTGGGTCCGGATGGGATTTTCCAGGCGCACCTCATTCATGGCGTACAGCGTGCGCTCCCCTGTCTCCGCCTGCAGCATGGGATACACCTCAATGGGCAGGTGCCCCTGCAGCAGGTCGGTGACAAACTCCTCGATATTGTTGTCCTGGTAATCCATGAAAAAGCCCAGTGTGCCGGTATGCACGCCAATGAAGGTCACCCTTGCCAGATCGTTCAGATAAAGGTGAACCGCATACAGGAACGTCCCGTCTCCGCCTACGACGATCACCGCATCCGGGTCTCTGGCATCCTCCCTGCAGCCGCACCTGGTCAGAAGCACGCGCAGGCGTTCAGCGGTCACCTGGCTCTGGGGATCCGGCCGGACCACCAGGGCAAAGCGCTCCACCTGCTCCAGAACCGGTTCATTCACAGCCTTCGCCTCCCGCCCCCGCGGCAGGGGCCCCGTCCTCATCCCTCAGGTCCGGGTCCCAGTCGCGGCAAATATCCACCCATCCGGTAAAATTCTGGCACCGCTCCAGCTCTTCGCAGCTCATGCCCGCGGTGGCATTGCCGCTGCCGCCCGCCACATGCACCCTTGAAAAGCGGCGAAGCGACACATCCAGGAACGTGCGCACCTCCTGCGGGATGCCAAAGGGACAGACCCCGCCGGGCGCATGTCCGGTCATGGCTTCCACCTGATCCCACGGGACCATCTGGGCCTTGACGTGGAACTGCTTCTTGAAGGCACTGCTGTTTACGCGGGCATCTCCCGCCGCAACGATCAGGACCGCCTTTCCCTCAACCAGAAAGGACATGGTCTTGGCAATCTGCGCCGGGATGCATCCGCAGGCCTGGGCCGCGTGTTCCACGGTATCGCTGGCATGCTCCCGGATGACCAGACGGTCCCCCAGGCCCACCTGTCTGAGATATGCAAGGGCCTTTTCACAGGACATGATTCATTCCTCCGTTAACTGCTTCGTTTCGGGGGCTTTGCGCCCCTCTTTTTCGATCTTGTGTTCCGTCTCCCTGCGGATCGCCGCCCTGAGTTCCATGAGGCAGGGGGAAAAGGCCACCCTCTCGTTCCCGTAGGTCAGGTTCAGCTCGTATTCGTGGTCCTCCCAGGAGCTGATTTCCGATTCATTGTGCGAAATGACCGCCTCCAGATTGTCAAGCGCCTTATAGATGCGTGCCTCCGGAGTCTCAAGGGCATTCATTTCCGTATAGAGCGCGTGCATCTCCTCGCGCAGCGCAGAAGGAAGGGTGTCCACCCATTCCCGGAGATGGCGCTCCTCCGCCTCCTCATCCGCCTTCGTTTTCAGAAAGGCAGGGATATCTCCGGTAAAGGCCTCTCCCAGATCATGAATGAGACACATGCGGGTCACCCTGTCCATATCCGCCTGCGGGAACTCATCCCGGAGCAGGAAAGCCATCAGCGCCAGGCGCCAGCTGTGTTCCGCCACGCTTTCCACCGCGCCGCCCGGCGTCCGGCAGTGCCGCGGGGTATCCTTCAGCCGCGCCGCCGTGTGCAGGACATCCAGCAGTTGTCGACTTTCCATTCATGTTCCTCCATCTGTCCATTGGTTCTTTCCGCCTTCGACCGTCAGACTCCAGGGAGCCGGCAGCGCAGTTGGGGACGCAGGGGCCCGGAAAGCCCCGAGGGACGCCTGAGACAGGAGGAGATGTCCGCAGGGTCTTCCCTGCTCTGAGCTGGCCGCTTCCGGTCTCCTCCCGGATGCGATTCTTTTTTCCCTGACCCTGTCCGTCCGCCGCCCCCATTCCCGCATCATGGAAGGCGGATTTTTCTTTTTCCATACGTTACCATGGAAAAACCCGTTTTTCAACCAAAAGCTCACCCTGCCCTCCCGGGCAGCTTCCCCTGCTGACGGGATCCCCTCCCCCAGGATGTCTTCCAGAACGGGCAGCACTCATCTCCCCGCACCGGACTTTCCCCGGATTGACGCTTTCCCCCGCTCCGGTTGACGGCTGTCCCGGCTGGGAAGACTTCACAAACCGCCAACGCTTCCGCTTTCATTTCCGTTCCCTGCCGGGACTTGAAGCCTGCACGCAAAAAAGCCGAAGGCCGGTCCTTTCCGGATCGGTCTTCGGCTGCTGCCGGAATGCGGCGGTGCTCAGGGGTTCTCCTGCGTCCCCTGCTGCCGGTTTCCACGTCCCGGTCTGTCTGAAGACGCAGGCATCCCTTCAGGCATTCCCCATGCCATCTGCGTCTGCTCTTCAGGCTCCTCCTTCTGCGATTCCTCCTGCTCCGCCCCGGCGTCCTCCCCGTCACGGGTGCTGACGGAGACCGTCATTCCGATACGGGTGTTCCCATCGGGGACAAAGTCCACATAAGCGGGATAGTTGGCCTCACTGCCCACCTCGGATTTGCTGATATGTGAAATCATGGAGACCGTTCCCGTCAGCTTCTTGGAGTTGTTTTCATCATAGTTGAAGGAAATATCCACCGTATCCCCCTCATGGATGGACACGAGGTCATATTCATTGACGCTGATTTCAATCTGCACGGCATCGAGGTTGTACACGGTCAGCAGGGTATCCCCCTTGCTGACGGTCCTGCCGGCCGCGGTGTCCACGGAGGCGATAATCCCGTCCGCATCCGACCGGATCTCGTTGCTGGTGGCATACAGGCCGTCAAATTCTCCCGTGACCGTTTCAAAGAGCAGATCGCCTCTTGAAACCTTGTCCCCGTCCTTGACATGGAAGCGCAGAATGCTCCCCGAACCGTTCACCGCAATCTCCGCCGTCCTTCCCACCTTGCCCCGGCCCACGCGGGTCTTGGGCGAGTAGTTCGGGCTGCGGTACAGGTATACATTCTCCTCCATCAGCAGTTCCCCCGAGGTCGTCTCCACGGTATATCCGGTATCCGTGACAGCGGTGACGATTCCCACCGCCTTGTGAGCGCCGTCGGTGGTGCAGTTCATGTACAGCGTCTCCCCGATATTGACATACTTGGTCTCGCTGCTGTTGTAGGCCTTTTCGATATCCGCGGCGATCTTGTACTTTCTGTCCGGAACGATGTACATGACCGCCCCGTACCTGGAGGTGACATCCTCCACCTTGTCCCCCTGTTCAGCAAAGATGCCGCCGATGGTGCCGTCCGCCGTGGCATACACCTTGCCGGTATTGATGGTGGCCACCACGTCGCCGTCCTTGATCATGCTGCCGGCCCTCAGGCTGAAGTTGCTGATGGTGCCGCCGAAGGGTGCGGTGACGGAAATCACCTCGCCGGACACCACCGTGCCTTCAAAGGTGGTCACAGCCAGGGAAGCCGCGGGAAGAAGCATCACGGCCAGAAGAATACACAGGATCTTTCTCATCTTCGTTCTTTCCTTTCTAAATTGTCTTGGTTCCCCTTACATCCTTCGCAGCGCGTCAATGGGGCTGAGCTTGCTCGCCCTTCGTGCCGGGGACCATCCGAAGATGATGCCCACGGCCGCGGAGAAGCCCACGCCCAGCAAAATGGCGCCGTAATTGATCACAAAATCGGTGTCCATAGCCTTGCACATGGCCATGGACAGTCCAAGTCCCAGAACCACGCCGGCCAGGCCGCCGATGAGGGACAGCAGGAAGGATTCGATCAGGAACTGCATCTGAATCTGTCCCGGTTCCGCGCCGATAGCCTTTTTGAGGCCGATCTCCACCGTCCGTTCCGTCACGGAGGTCAGCATCATGTTCATGATGCCGATACCGCCCACCACCAGGGCGATGCTGGCGATGCCGCCCAGCAGGGCGGACATCATGCCCATCATGGTATCCATGACTTCCTGGATGCTCTCCATGGTCGTGATGGTGAAGGTGTCCTCCTCATAGCTGAAGAGGGCATCCAGGTACTCGTTCAGTTCCTCCTTCACGTCAGCCGTGGATTCCGGACCGTCCATGTACACGGTGATATTGTTCACCAGGGTCGCATTGTTCATCTTGAGCGCCGTGGTATAGGGCATGATGACCTTGGGGGATCCCGCAAGCATCGTGGCAACGGAATTGTCGCCCTTAAACAGGCCTACCACCGTGAACGCCAGCCGGTTGAGATAGATGGTCTGGCCGATGGGCGGAATGCCGTAGAAGAAGGATTCCACGATCTCATCGCTGATCAGGCAGACCATGGCGGAATTCTCGATATCCAGCGGGAGAATCTCCCGTCCGCTCTGGACGATTTCATCGTAGACCTTGAAGTAGTAATCGTTGGTGCCCTGGGCCGAGACGCTGGTCTCGCTGGTGTTGCTGCGGGCCACGGTCAGGGACAGACTCACCGTGGGGCGCACCCCCACCACGTGCTCCAGCTTGCCGATTTCCTCAAAGTCCGACTTGTCCAGTCCGCCCTTCAGGTCGCTGCCCGGTGCACTGACCGAAATCGAACCTGCACCCATGGACGTGAAGGAAGAGGAAATGGAGCTGGACACGCCGGAGATGGTGGTAATCAGGGCAATGACCGCCGTGACGCCGATCATGATGCCCAGAATGGTCAGGAAGGAACGCATACGGTTCTGGCGGATGTTTTCAATGGCCATGGAGCAGTTCTCAATGAACATGACAAAATGGCCCGTGAACCTGGAAAAAACGCTCATGCGAAGGTCACCTCACCCTCTGCCTCCGTCATGACGCCGTCGATGATGTTGACCACGCGGCGGGCATTTCGGGCAATCTTGACATCATGGGTAATCATGATGATGGTATGGCCTTCCCCGTTGAGCTCATGGAACAGTTCCATGATCTGTTTGCCTGTGGTCTGATCCAGGGCGCCGGTGGGTTCATCCGCCAGCAGCAGGCTGGGATGGGTCACCAGTGCCCGGGCAATGGCCACGCGCTGCTGCTGTCCGCCGGAGAGCTGGTTGGGCATATGGTGCAGCCGTTCCTCCAGTCCCACGCGGCAGAGCATTTCCTCCGCCCGCCTGCGGCGCTCCCTGGGGTTGACCCCCGCATAGATCAGGGGAAGCTCCACGTTTTTCATGGCGTCCATGCGCTGCAGCAGCTGCGAGTTCTGGAAAATGAATCCGATCTCCCTTGAACGGATGCGGGACAGCTCCTTTTCGGTCAGGTCCCCCACCAGGCTTCCTCTCAGGATATAGGTCCCGGAGGTGGGCAGATCCAGACAGCCGATGATGTTCATCAGCGTGGACTTGCCCGAGCCGGAGGGGCCCAGGACCGAAAGGAATTCCCCTTCATCCACATCCAGGGAAATGCCCTTGAGGATGGTCACCACTTCGTCTCCGAGAGGATACTGCTTGACGATGTCCCGCATGCGGAAAAAAATGCCGTCGGTTCTCTCCTCATGCGGCTGAACAATGGAATCCTGCATAGCTCCTCCCATCAGCGCCTGTTCGACATTCCGCCGCCCATGTTTCCGCCCGGACCGCCGTAGTTCCCGCCGCCCGGACCATAGTTTCCGCCGTTGCCGTAATTTCTGTTTCTCTGCTGTGTACCGGTTGAATTCTGGTTTGTTCCCATGCCGGCCAGACCGGAAAAGAGTCCTCCTGCCGCCTCCTTCTTGGAAGCTGCAACCTTGTATACGGTCTCGCCCTCAGACAGGCCGCTGGTGATTTCCACAAACCGGTCATTGCTCACACCCACGGTGACCTCCCTGCGGACCATCTCCTTCCCGTCTTCCTTCACCAGCACATAGGCGCTGTTGTTCTGGGCAAAGCTCAGCGCATCCTTGCTGAGCAGAATGGCATTTTCCGCCTGGTCAAGCGGAATGGTGACCTTCACCTGCATTCCCGGAAGGACATCCTCCGCCACGTCGATATCACAGCTCACCGTATAATAGGCCGTATTGCCGCTGGAGGAGGAAATCCGGTTGATGTGATCGATGGTGGCATTCATGGACCGTTCCAGCGCGGTAAATGTGATGGAGCAGGGCTGCCCCACATACACGGAGGAGATGGAGAACTCATCCACCCGCATGCTGACCGTCATCTGGGAAAAATCCACGATCTGGATGAGGTTGTCGTTGGCCGCCACCTCATCGCCCTCGTCCACCATGATCTGGTTCACCTGGCCGTCAAAGGAGGCCCGCAGCATTTCACCGGTGGACATGCGGATGAGCCGCGTGTTTTTCTGCACCGGCTCGGATTCCTTGACATAGATCTTCCGGACCGTCCCCGCCGCATCGCAGCTCAGGGTTTCCGAGTTTTTGACGCTCATGCTCCCGTTGAAGCTGAGAGAATTGGACAGGTCCCCGCGCCGGGTGGTAAAGGTGTCATAGTTGACCTGCGTGGCCTTGCGGATTGTGGGAAGGATGACGAAGACCATCAGGCCCGCAATGAGCAGCCCCAGGAGAATCAGGAGCAGAATCCGCTTCTTCCATTTTCCTTTTTTCTTCTTCGGATTCACTGGTCCACCCCCCTGCTTTCCAGTTTGAAAGAGGGATCCAGGGATCCCCTGTATACGCCATAATAGTAGAATTCCGACTGCGTGTCCGAACTCAGCAGGTAATTTCTGCTGTTCACGGTCACCTCGACGTCAAAGCTGCGGCCTGCGGAATCCATGTGAATGCCATAGAGAAAGTCCTTGCTGACCATGCCGTCAATGCGCAGGTCATCATAGACCCTTCCCCCGATGAAGCCGAGGGTGGACAGGCCAATCACGTTCTCGCCCGCCTGGAGAACCAGATGGTTGATGCCGCTGTTGAGAAGCTTGCGCAGCACGGTTCCGGAGAAGATCCAGTCATACTCCGTGTTGTCCGTTTCCCGGCTGGCGGTGAGGATCAGGGTGTCCGTGACACTCTGGTCAAGCCACGAGGCAAACTCCGCCTTGAAATACCCCAGGTCGTTTTCCTGGAACCGGAGCATTCCGGTTTTCAGGATCAGGTCCAGCATCTCCGTTCCCACCGACAGCTGGGACATGCTGGTGTCATCCAGCTTAAGTTCCACGCCATTGTAGGCGA
>OMRS01000165.1 GCA_900313545.1 uncultured Eubacteriales bacterium
ATTCTCCGGGAGGCCTTCTTTATCGCCCGCTCCGGCCGTCCCGGCCCCGTGCTGGTGGACATTCCCAAGGATGTGCAGATCGCCGAGTGCGAGTATGAACCGGCCTTCGGCGAGGCGCTGATTCCCGAGCTGTCCAGAAAGCATCCCGCGGTCCAGCTGCGCCCGGAGGGCGAATCCCTGGAGCGCTACAAGGAAAAGGTGGCGCCCTTTATCGAAAAGGCGGCCGAGCTGATTGCCGGGGCGCAGCGTCCCCTCATCTACTTCGGCGGCGGCGTGATCCTCTCCGGTGCGCAGAAGCAGCTGCTGGAGCTGGCCGAGCGGATGGATGCGCCGGCGGTGTCCTCCCTGATGGGCCTGGGCGCCATGCCCCATGACAATCCCCGCATGCTGGGCATGCTGGGCATGCACGGCACCCACGCGGCCAACATCGCCATGCAGCGCTGTGACCTGCTGGTCGCCGTGGGCGTGCGCTTCTCGGACCGCGCCCTTGGAAATGCCGCCACCTTCGCGCCCAACGCCAGGGTGCTGCATATCGACGTGGACCGGGCGGAAATCAACAAAAACGTCACCACCACGCTGCACATCACCGGAGATGCCCGGATCGTCCTGGAGCTGCTGCTGCCCAAGCTGAGCCAGTCCTCCCATGAGCAGTGGAACCGCCAGGCCGGCAGCATGGCGGAGGAATACCTGCAGAACGACTTCTTTGAGCCCAGGAAGATCCTGAAGGAAATCGCCCGGCAGACCCCGGACGTGTACGTGGCCACGGATGTGGGCCAGCACCAGATGTGGACGGCCCAGTACTTCCCCTTCAGGTTCCCCCGTCAGCTGATCACCTCCGGCGGTCTGGGCACCATGGGCTTCGGCCTGGGCGCGGCCATGGGCGCCAGCGAGGGATGCGGGGAGCAGGTGGTGCTGGTGACCGGCGACGGCAGCTTCCGCATGAACCTGACCGAGCTGTCCACCATCGCCTACTACAACCTGCCGGTGACGGTGGTGATCTTCAACAACGGCACCCTGGGCATGGTCCGCCAGTGGCAGACCCTGTTCTTCGGTCACCGCTACAGCCAGACCACCCTGGACCGGGGACCGGACTTCCAGATTCTGGCCAAGGCCTACGGCATCCCCTCCCGCCGGGCCGCCTCCATGGAGGAGTTTACCGCGGCCTACGGGGAAGCCGTGGCGCAGAAGGGTCCCTTCCTGATCGAGTGCATGCTGGATATCGACGAGATGGTGGCCCCCATGGTGGCCCCCGGCTCTCCCATCGATACCTTCTGTCTGAACTGACAGGGGACGGAGGTAAGAGATATGATCATCAACAGTGAACATGCCAGAAGGTACATCGTCGGCGTTCTGGTGAACAACGAACCCGGCGTGCTGGCGCGGGTCAGCGGCCTGTTCTCCCGCAGGGGCTTCAACATCGACAGCCTGGCCGTGGGCCCCACCATGGACGAGACGATTTCCCGCATCACCATCGTGGTCAGGGGAGACAAGGTCAACATCGACCAGCTGGTGCAGCAGCTCTACAAGCTCATCAGCGTCCAGAAGGTCAAGGTGTTTACGGACAAGGACACGGTGGCCCGCCAGCTGATTCTGGTGAAGGTCCGCGCGACCCTCAGGGACCGCGAGGGACTCATGCGCCTTGCCGACATCTTCAAGAGCAAGGTGGTGGATGTGACCAAGAACACCGTCAGCCTGCAGCTGACCGGGGACACGGGCAAGATCGAGTCCCTCATGAGCCTGCTGGAGGATTACGGGATCGTGGAAATCGTCCGGACGGGCATGGTGGCCCTGGAGCGCGGCGACAGCGTGATGACCCCAGACATTTTTGACTGAGCGTACCCCTGAATACTATTCATTTATATAGGAGGAAAACAAAATGGCACAGATGTTCTACGAGCAGGATTGCAACCTCGATTTCCTTTCCGGAAAGAAGATTGCCGTGGTCGGATACGGCTCCCAGGGACATGCCCATGCGCTGAACCTGAAGGACAGCGGATGCGATGTCGTGGTGGCCCTGTATGAAGGCTCCAAGAGCTGGAAGAAGGCGGAGGATGCCGGCCTGACGGTCATGACCGTGGCCGAGGCCGCCAAGATCTCCGACATGATCATGATCCTGATCAACGACGAGAAGCAGGCTGCCATGTATCACAAGGATATCGAGCCCTACCTGCGTCCCGGCATGATCCTGGCTTTCGCCCACGGCTTCAATATCCACTTTGGCTGCATCGTCCCGCCCAAGGATGTGGACGTGGTGATGATTGCTCCCAAGGGCCCGGGCCACACCGTGCGCAGCCAGTATCTGGAGGGCAAGGGAGTGCCTGACCTCATCGCCGTCTATCAGGACGCCAGCGGCAAGGCGCAGGATATCGCCCTGGCCTACGCGGCCGGCATCGGCGGCGCCCGCGCCGGCATCCTGAAGACCACCTTCCGCGAGGAGACCGAGACGGACCTCTTCGGCGAGCAGTGCGTGCTCTGCGGCGGCGTCACGGCCCTGATGAAGGCTGGCTTTGACACCCTGGTGGAAGCCGGATACCAGCCGGAGAACGCCTATTTCGAGTGCATCCATGAGATGAAGCTGATCGTTGACCTGATCTTCGCCCATGGCTTTGCCGGCATGCGCTATTCCATCTCCAACACCGCCGAGTACGGCGACTACGAGGTCGGCAAGCGCCTGATCACCGAGGAGACCAAAAAGGAAATGAAGAAGGTCCTGAGCGAGATTCAGGACGGCACCTTCGCCCGCAACTGGCTGCTGGAGAACCAGGCCGGCTGCACCCACTTCCTGGCCAAGCGCCGCATTGAGGCCGGCAGCCAGCTGGAGGAAGTCGGCAAGGAACTCCGCTCCAAGATGAGCTGGACCGGAAAGGTATCTTTATGAGCATGATTTCTGACAGGGTCAAAAAGGGCCCTGAAAAGGCGCCCCACCGTTCTCTCTGGAAGGCGCTGGGACTGACGGATGAGGAGCTTCAGCGCCCGCTCATTGGCGTGGTGAGCGCCAAGTCCGAGTGCGTTCCGGGCCACAACCACCTGGGCAATATCGCCCAGGCCGTCAAGGACGGCATCCGTCTGGCCGGAGGCGTTCCCGTGGAGTTCCCCGCCATCGGCGTGTGCGACGGCATTGCCATGGGCCATGTGGGCATGAAGTATTCCCTGGCGTCCAGGGAGCTGATTGCCGACAGCTGCGAGGCCATGGCCACCGCCCACGGCTTTGACGGCATGGTGTTCATCCCCAACTGCGACAAGATCGTTCCCGGCATGCTCATGGCGGCGCGCAGGCTGAACCTGCCGGCCATGGTCATCTCCGGCGGCCCCATGATGCCCGGCAAAATGCCCGGCAGCCGCCGCGACATGGATCTCAACTCGGTCTTTGAGGCCGTGGGCGCCTACAAGGCGGGAAAGATCGATGACGAGGGGCTCAATGAGGTGGAGTCCAATGCCTGCCCGGGCTGCGGCTCCTGCTCCGGCATGTTCACCGCCAACTCCATGAACTGCCTG
>OMRS01000135.1 GCA_900313545.1 uncultured Eubacteriales bacterium
CAGCACGTCGCGCTCGGAACCTTCGTCCACGAAACGGTGGCCGGTGGTGGGGTTGATCCAGCAGGCATAGTTGCCGCCGCCGAACGCCAGGTTGCCGTTGTCAACCCAGGAGATGGGCATCAGCTGGGTGAATCCCAGACCGGTGGTGGCTGCGCCCACCGCTTCCGCCATGCGCAGGCCGTCGCCCTGCATGGAGTTGCGGTTGGTGGTCTTGGTGGCCAGAGACAGATAGTCGCTGGACCAGTAGATGTTCTTGTCCACAACTTCCTGGATATTGGCAGCATAGCCGCCGGTGGCAAGGATAACGCCCTTCCTGGCCTTGGCAATCATGGGAGTGCCGTCAAAGGAGGTGCCCTTGACGCCGGTCACGCGGCCGTCTTCCACGATCAGCTCGTTGGCGGTCACGCGCCTGGCCACGGTGTTCTCTTTATTGGCATTGAGGAAAGCGGTCAGAGGTGCCACAAAGTAGCTGCCCCAGCGTCCGCCGTAGGATTCCTTGACGCCGTCGCCGTCGACGTCCACTTCGGCGCCGATGAACTCGTTCTCACGATACCACAGGGCACCGATGAGGGTGGGCTGGGTATCCTCATGGAAGGTGGATCCCATGCCTTCCAGCCACTCCTTGAGTCCCTGGCCGCCTTCGATGAACTGCTTGACCAGGTCCACATTGCCATAGCACCATTCGCTGCCGTCAGCGCTGGGCCGCAGGCCGCCGTAATAGGTCTGGAAGATATGCAGGTTCAGGGTGGAGAAGAGGGTCAGCTGGCCTTCGGGAGTGCCGGCATCCAGCTTGGGCTGCGCCCAGTCGAGGTACGCCTGGATTTCCTTCTTCAGATCCTGCAGGACCGGCAGATATTCCGCATGCACGCCGTGCTTGGACAGCTCCTGCGCATCGCCGGCCACAAATTCATGATCCTTGTAGTAATCCGCGTCAAAGGGCTCCTCGCTCCAGTTGAGGATCATCTTCAGCTCGTTGATGCAGCCCTGCACGGACTTCACCTTGTCATAGGTCTGTCCGTTGAAGGCATACACGCCGGTGGTGGCATCCGGATCCGCCGGATCCCAGACCAGGTAGGGCATCACGCTCTGGAACTGTCCGCCGGAAACCAGGGTATTGCCGCCGATCTGCGCGTTTTTCTCGATCAGGCAGACGGTATTGCCCAGCTCTGCGGCCTGCGCGGCAGCGGCGATACCGGCACCGCCGGCACCGACGATGACCACGTCCCATTCGCCTTCGATGGGATCAGAGGGCTCATCTTCGATCTTCGCGGCCTTGAAGGCATCCAGGTTGGTGCAGCCTGCCTGCTCCGCAGCATCATTCACAGCGGCCTTGATCGCGCGGCTGGTGAAGGTTGCGCCGGAAACCGCATCCGCGCCCGTACCGTTGGCGGCGAGGATCTTCTCAAAGAGGATATCGTAGGCCACATCGCCCACATGCTCGGTTTCGGTGGTGGAGGTCACCTCGAGCTGGGTCACTTTCTTCTCGTCAAAGGTGACAGCGATGGTCAGAGGGCCGTTGTAGCCTTCCGCTGCTGCCTCGTAGGTCCCGGGCTTGAAGGAGACTTCAGCCGCAGGAGCAGCATCGCCGGCCGCAGAGGCCAGAGCCTTTGCAACAGCTTCCTTGACGCCGTTGGAGGTCAGGGTCGCGCCTGCGATGCCATCCACTTCAATGCTGCCTGCCTCAATGATGGCTGCAGTCAGCGGCTCGATGGCCTTGCCGCCGATTTCGGGGGTCTCGTTGGGCGCGTCGACCACCAGCTCGGTGATTTTTCCGTCCGCGTCCACAGTCACGGTGACCTTCAGGTCTGCAAATCCCGTTGCTGCTCCGGTGAAGGTTTCAGCAGAAGCCAAAGCCGTCATGGACAGAAGCAGAACCAGGCACAGAACCAGTGAAAGGTGCTTTTTCATGGGTCTTCCCTCCTTTTTGTTTTTCCCATGTGACCCGTTCATCATGGGACTCAATCGCATCTTATCACAATCTCCCAGAAATCTCCATCGCATTTTTGCGAAAATGCGAAAAAAAGCGGACAAATTGTGCGTGCTTTTCTCGGGAGGGACCCCGATCCTGTCCATCTCTTTGCGCAGCACCCTCCACACCTTCCGTCACGTCCCCGCCGGGAAGGCTGCGGCGTCTCCTCCTGCCCGGCTTTTCCATCCGGCTTTGTCCGCATGGATTTCACCCGCCGTCCCTTTTGCGCAGAAAGCGCAGCGGACAAAGGCCCGCTGCGCTTTCTGACAATTGTGAAAATCAGTAAATACGGGTGGCAACCTTCGGAGACACGTATCCCTCCTTGTCCCCGTCAACCCGGATTTTGTACCAGCCGTTGTCCGCCACTTCCAAAATCGGGTATACCCCTCCGGGAGGGGCGTTTCCGATCCGCGGGGAATCCGCAGAGGGGTTTTTCCGGATGTTGACGGCTCCCCTCTGATAGATCCGGACTTGACCCGGCTCCGCAGCCTGAGGCGCTGTAAGGCTGTTCAGCTCAGCCAGTACGGAAGAGGTCTGCGTGTCCGTCCGGTCCTGCTGCACAGGTGCCGCCTCCGGCACCAGGAGCTGCACTTCTATTCCTGCCTTCTCAGCCATCTTCCGCACACTGCTGTTCTCCGGCAGGACCAGGGTAAAGCCCGTGTTCCCCGCGAAAGCGTAGCTGTCTGCGACGGTCTTCCCGCCCGGACAGATCACCTCCTGGAGGGATCTGCAGCTTTCGAACATCCCGGGAGTCAGCTTTTCAAGGCCGGCTGACAGACGCACCTTTCTGAGCGCGGTGCAGCCGGAAAACGTTCCGCCCGTGCAGTATTCCACGCTGTCCGGAAGGATGATTTCCTCCAGCGAAGTGCAGCCTGCAAACGCCTGGTCATGAATAAAACGCAGCCCATCCGGCAATTCGACCCGCGTCAGGGAGGCACACCCGCCAAAGGCGCCTCGGGCGATCTGAAGGGTGCCCTTTCTCACCTCCGCCTCCTGGATATCCCTGTCCGCCCAGAGCAGGGATTTTCCGTCCAGGCTGTAGAGAAGCCCCTTTTCCTTCATCAGGGAAGGGTGATTCTCCACCGGCTTGATCATCATGCAGGTCTGGCTTTCGCTCCCTGGAGCCACGCGAAGAATCCGGGCCCCGGCGGGAAGAGTCAACTCCGCCACTTCGGAAAAGCTGCCGTCGACGATGACTCCGGTCACCGGCACACCGGCCACATCCCCGGGCAGCTCCACCCAGTGATCCCGGCCTTCATAGCCGGTCACAATCAGCCCGCCGTCCCCGTCCGGAACAAAGGTGAAGGGAAGCCCCTCCTGCTCCGCCCGTACGGCGCCCGCCGCGAGCCCCGTCACCAGAAGCAAAAGCGCAAATGCCTTTCTGAGCCTGTTCATCGACGCGTGTCTCAACCTTGCCTTCCTCTTTTAATGGACCGTGATGATCTGGATAAACTCCCTCGTCTGCCCGGGTTTGGCACCCTGGATGCCTTTCTTGTGGGCAAATACCTGATCGTGTCCCTTCAGATCCGCCAGTCCAGCCCACGGTTCAATGCAGGCAAAGGGGCTCCGGTTCCCTCCGGGCGCCCAGAGGATCACATAGGGGAATCCGATGCTTTCCACGCTGGTAAACAGCTTCCCCGCCGTGCCGATTCCGATGGTGGTGGAGGTCACATCCCGCATATCCAGCATCTTTGCTCCGTTTTCGAACAGCTCATTCATGGACAGCCGGTCCTCATTCTCCAGCAGGGGCTTTTTCTCCAGGCTGACGCCGCCTTCCACAGCTCCAAAGGCTCCCAGCGTCTGGGGCCGGTCGAACATGTAGAAGCATTCCGCCTGAGGTGCCGGAAGCGCATAGGTATAGTGTGCGCCCACGGAGAACAGCAGGTCCTCCCGGGCAGGATTGGTCACACGGTAGGTCGCAATCAGCCGATTGCCCTCCGCACGGTACTCCAGCTCAAATCTGAAGTCATAGGGATAGACCTTCTTTGTCTGCTCGCTCTGTTCAAGCGACAGGACCAGTCTGTCCCGGGTCTGGCACTCCACCTTCAGGTCCTTTTCCCTGAGGAACCCGTGATTGGGAAGTTCATACTCCTTCTCCCCCACCCGGTATTTTCCGTCAATCAGCGTCCCGCAGATGGGAAAACAGACGGATGTCCTCCTTGGCCACACAGCGCTGTCATATTCCCAGTAATGCTCCCTGCTCTGGTCATCCAGAATGCTCTCAATCGCGCCCTGTTCGGTATTCAGCACTGCAGATATGCCGTCGCTTTTCACTTCGATTTTCATCTTCGCCGCCTCCTCTCTCTGGCATCCACCGCATTCATCGCGCGGTCAACTGATTATATGTTAACACGAACCGGAGAGTCCGTCAATCTATTTATGTTTACATATTTTCATGGCAAATGTCGCGTGAACCCTGGCCCTTCACCCTGCTTTCGGCTTCCTTTGCGCCAAAGAAAAAACCTCCGGCCAAAGGCCGGAGGTCATTTTTGCACAGGCCTGCTCAGGCCGGGCGCAGCTCGCCGGAGAGCGCCTTTTCGAGCGCCTGGGCCAGCTGGTCCGCACAGGAGGTTCTCTTCATTCCGCAGGTGTTGCCCCTGAGAATTTCCGCGCTGTGCGCCGCATCCGCGCCTTCCAGAAGGCGCCCGATGGCTTTCAGATTGCCGTTGCAGCCATTGGTGAACTGTACATCGTGCAGTCTGCCGTCTTCAATGGAAAAGCGGATCCCCGTGGCGCAGACTCCGCGGGGGATGTAGCTGTAGGTCTCCATGGTTCTTCCTCCTCTGATCAGTTTCCGGGGGCTATCATAGCATGCCCCGCCCGCTCAGGCAAGCCACCGTCTGTCCTGTCTCCTTTCTGTAAGGCAGGTGAAAACCCTCCCCTGCCAGGGATGCCTCCCCACATGGCGGACCTCAGCAAACCGGCTCCGGTCTTAACCTCATCTCATTCCGCCTCCGGCTGAATGTCCCGGGGTCCTCATGGTTTCTTCACCGCCGCTGATTTGTCCGGGCGATCCCGTATTCACGCAGGACCGTCCGCAGACGCCGCCCTGTTCTGCAGCCGTTTTTCCGTCCGGGAACCGGTCCGGGACCGGCCGGTCAGTCCGCCCTTTTTCGGGACATGCGGTCATTTTGCGCTTGCAAAAGCCCCCCTTATCCCATACTATCAGTACTGTCACGGCACGCGGGCTGTGATGCATCCCATGTCGAACGGAACGGAGGTGTTCTGATGTATCGTCTGCTTGAAAAATGCCCCGAACTTCAGCCCTTTGAAGGGGATATCCTGCTGCGTATGGACCGTTACTGGGGAAAACGGGACCAGCTGCTCAGCGGCAAAAGCTCCCTGTCGGAATTTGCCAACGCCCACGCCTTCTACGGCTTCCACCAGCTGCCCGACGGCTGGGTGTACCGCGAATGGGCGCCCGGTGCCCAGCAGCTCTTCCTGACCGGTGACTTCAACGGCTGGCAATGGACAGAGACTCCCATGAATCCCATCGGGGACGGGAACTGGGAGCTCTTTCTTCCCGGAGAGACCCTTCACAAGGGCAGCCGCGTCCTGACGATCGTCAAGGCCCACGACGCGCTCACCCAGCACATTCCCGTCTATGCCCGCAGGGTCACCCAGGACTGGGTGACCGGCAGCTGGTGCTGCGAAGTCTGGGACGATACCGAGCCCTATGCCTGGACGGACGAGGGCTTCCACTGCGATGAGGCGCCCCTCATCTATGAGGCCCATATCGGCATGGCCAGTGAGGACC
>OMRS01000383.1 GCA_900313545.1 uncultured Eubacteriales bacterium
AGTCGAGGTGGCGGCAGCCTTGATCGAGGGCATACAGGCGGGCAAGATCTTCCCCGTATTCTGCGGTTCGGCCCTGCAGAATGCCGGCATCAAGAAGCTCATGAACGGCATCGTGGAATACATGCCGACCCCCTATTTCAAGGTTTCCATCGGTGTCCATCCCCAGACCGACGAGCTTCTGGAGCGCAAGACAGAGGACGCGTTCTCGGCCCAGGTCTTCAAGACCATTGTGGATCCCTTCGTGGGAAGGCTCTCCTTCCTGCGCATCCTCTCCGGCGATATGAAGGGGGATGCTTCTTATTACAATCCCAACAGTGATGCCACGGAGCGCATCGGCAACATCTTCACGATGATCGGCAAGCAGCAGCTGGGCCTTTCGGTTGCCCATGCGGGGGATATCGTGGCAGCGGCGAAATTGCAGGAAACTGCAACAGGGGATACGCTCTGCGACAAGGGCAGCCCCATCCGCTATGAAAAAATCGAATATCCGGAGGCCATGCTTGCCATGGCGGTATCGGCAAAGAAGAAGGGAGAGGAGGACAAGGTCTTCAGTGCCATCGCACGGCAGTCCGAGGAAGATCCTTCCCTGATCCTGCAGAAGAACAAGGAGACGAGGCAGACCATCATCCGCGGCATCGGCGAGGTGCATCTGGAAATCCTGGCGGACAAGCTCAAGCGCAAGTTCGGCGTGGAGATGGAGCTGTCGGAACCGCGTGTGGCATATCGCGAGACCATCCGCAAGAGCGTCAAGGTGGAGGGCAAGCACAAGAAGCAGAGCGGCGGCCATGGACAGTACGGCCATGTCTGGCTGGAGATCAGCCCGCAGCCGGCAGGGGAAGGCAATGCCTTCAGCGAGAGCATCTTCGGCGGAAGCGTGCCACGTCAGTTCATTCCTGCAGTGGAGAAGGGCACGACGGAGACCCTTGCCGCAGGAATCCTTGCAGGATATCCCGTGGTTGACGTGAAGGTCAATCTTTACGATGGCTCCTATCATACCGTGGATTCCTCGGAGGCGGCCTTCAAGACGGCAACGGCCCTTGCTCTCAAGAAGGGTGTCATGGATGCCTCTCCGGTTCTCCTGGAACCCATCGATGAAATCACCGTGCTCGCGCCGGAATACTACATGGGCGATGTCATGGGACGCTTGAATTCCAAGCGGGCAAAGATTCTCGGCATGGAAGGGAAGGGCAAGGATTTCAGCGAGGTCAAGGCGTACATTCCGGAGTCCGAGCTCTACAAATACGCCACGGAACTCCGTTCCCAAACCCAGGGGCGCGGCTCCTATTCCCTCAAGTTCGACCACTATGAGGTCGTGCCGGAAAAACTGGCAGAGCGAATTATTGAGGAATCCAAAAAAGAAGAAACGAAAAAATAAGGCCGCTGCATAGAATCCTCTATGAAGGCCTTGCGAGAAATCGCCTCCTGCACATCCATGTGGGGGGCGGTTTTTATTGCGTTTCATGAGATATGATGGTATCATTAAAACTGGATTTTTTGACTTGAATTTATTTGTGTGGGAGAGTGTGTGTTCAATGTGGAGAAAAGTATGTTTGAAATGGATGGCTTTTTCCCTGGTTGCCTGGGGTTCTATGGGATTAGCTTCTGCTGCCCCGGAGGCAGAAACTGGAACGGCAGTGGTGGCGCCTGTGCAGGAAACGGTGGGGCAGGCACCGACGGCAGAGGCAGTTGCTCCTGTGCAGACACCGGAGACCGCGACAGTTGTTCCTGAGCCGGCACCCGTTGTTCCTGTGCAGGCACCTCCTGCACAGCCGGTTGAGGAAAATAGCAGCCCGGAAGCCCAGGCGCAGCCGAAGGAAAAGAAGATCGTCATCAATATTGCCAGTCGTTCCCTGTCACTTTATGAAGGGGACGCGAAGATAAGGTTGTATCCATTGGGCCTTGGCAAGGCATCGACCCCGACACCGACAGGGTATTACGAGATATCCAGCAAGGATGTGGACCCCACCTGGGTGGATCCCTCAGATACCTCGGTTGTCATTTATTCAGGCCCGGACAATCCACTGGGCTATCGCTGGATGCAGATCTATGGCCACTATGGCATCCATGGGACAAACCGTCCGGAAAGCATAGGGCACTATGTTTCCAATGGGTGTGTCCGCATGAATGAGTCTGA
>OMRS01000176.1 GCA_900313545.1 uncultured Eubacteriales bacterium
CACCAAATTCGCGGTAGTAGCTCAGCTGGTAGAGTGCCACCTTGCCAAGGTGGATGTCGCGAGTCCGAATCTCGTCTACCGCTCCATCGCGGGTGTAACTCAATGGTAGAGTTCCAGCCTTCCAAGCTGGCTACGTGGGTTCGATTCCCATCACCCGCTCCACTGCACCTTTAGCTCAGTTGGTAGAGCACCTGACTCTTAATCAGGGTGCCCAGGGTTCGAGCCCCTGAAGGTGCACCAGGTAAGAACCCGATCATATCGGGTTCTTATTTTTTTACATAGGAGAATACTGTGAAGATCTTAGAAAGAAAAAACCATCTGGGCATGTCCATCGGGCTGGGCGCCGTCTTTGCGCTGTTTCTCCCGGTCCTGTTCATCATGAGCCTGCTGCCTCATACCGCGGTCATCATGCCCCTCCTGATGCTTGTGCTGTTTTTCAAGGCGGGTCCTGTCTGCGCAGGCGTTGTCTCGCTGCTGTTCATCGCCCACGGATGGCTCAACTACGGAGGCTTCGGGCTGGGATACGGCGCCGTTTCGGTCCTGGTTCCCGTTCTGCTTACCTTCTGGCTGGCGGAAAAGAAGAAGGGATTCTGGCTGAGCGTCATCATCGCCGCCTCCGTGTTCTGGGTGATTGAATACCTCACCATGTATGTTCTTTCCCGGATTTTCGGGTCAGACGTGGTCAGCTATCTCATTACCTCCGTCTCCCGGACCCTGGAGGATCCCCTTTTCCAGAGCTCCCTTCGCAAGGCGCTGTCCGGTTCGGACATGTCCGTCCTGGGCATGTTCCAAAGTACGGAGACCATGCGGGAAATGCTGCAGTACATGGATCAGTTCCTGCGCATCGACATTCCCGTGCGGATTCTGACCAACGGCCTGGTCTTCGGAGCCGCCGGTCAGTACTATACAAGAGGAAGGCTCCGCGATATCCTGCCCGACGTGGATCGCCCCGGTTTCACCACCTGGGCCGTGCCCAGGGAATGGGGCATTGTGATTCTGTCCACTCTGGGCGTTCTGTTTGTCTTTTCCCGGATCGATGAGCAGTTCTACGGCAATCTGTTCCTGGTTGCCCTGAGCGTCGCCGAGCAGCTGATGATCTGCCAGGGGCTGGCCGCATTTGCCTATCTGTTCATCCACCGCCGGGAAAAGACCGCCCAGGGCAGCCGCAGACGGAGACTTCTGTACGTGCTGCTGGGGATCGGCTATTTTGTGATCAGTCTGCCGTACCTGATCATCGGCATACTGGACCAGACCATCGACATCACGCACCGGCGCAGAGCGCTGGACGAAAAACCCAGACCATAAGGAGAAAATGCCATGAAAGTCATTCTGCTCAAGGATATCAAGGGCACCGGAAAAAAGGATCAGATCATCGAGGCTTCAGACGGTTTTGCCAGGAATTTCCTGTTTCCCAGGGGACTGGCCAAGGAGGCCAACTCCACCAATCTCAATGCCATTGAAACAGCCAAGGCGGCCGCCCGGCACAAGGAAGACCTGCGCAAGGCGGAGGCAGAGGAAGCCTGCCGGAAGATCGCCGGCAAGACCGTACGCATCATGGCCCGGGGATCGGAGACGGGCAAACTGTACGGCTCCGTCACCGGCAGCGAAATCGCCGAAAACCTGAAGCTCCAGTATGGCGTCACCCTGGACAAGCGCAAAATCGAGGTGGGCAGCATCCGCAACAGCGGAGACTACACCGCCGCCATCTCCCTGTATCCCGGGGTCAAGGCGGAGATGAACGTACACGTGGAAGTGGAGAAGGCCTGACCGGCAGTCTCTTCGCCGCACCTCTCCGGGAAAGGAGAATGCAATGGAGAACACCGCCAATCAGGTCGCCCCGAACAACCTTGACGCGGAAAAAAGCACCCTGGGGTGCATGTTCAATGACACCGAGGCCCTGAGCCTGGGATTTGAACTTCTGAAGGCGGAGGATTTCTATCAGGCTGCCCATCGGGAAATCTTCGAAGCCATGCGCACCGTCAATTCCCAGGGCCAGCCCTGTGACCTGATCACCGTCAGCGAGGAACTGCGGCGCAGGGGGACCCTGGAAGGCTCCGGAGGGCTGTCCTACCTGATTGATCTGCGCCAGAGCAGCATCGTCACCGTCAATGCCAGGGCCTACATGCAGATCGTCGATGAAAAGGCCACCCTGCGGAGGCTCATCAAGGCCTGCAGCACCATTGAGGAGAACGCCTATGCCCAGGCGGATCCTCTGCCGCTCATTCTGGGCTCCGCAGAAAAAGCCATATTTGACATCGTCATGCGCCGGCAGGATGGAGAAAGCCTCACGCCGATCTCGGAGATCCTGCCGGAAACCTACCGTCATATTCAGACGCTGTTCCAGCTCAAGGGTGAGCTGGACGGGGTTCCCACCGGATTTGATGACCTGGACCATCTGCTCACCGGCCTTCACGGCGGAGAGCTGGTTATCGTGGGTGCGCGTCCGTCCATGGGCAAAACCAGTTTCGGCCTGAACATGACCACCCAGGCGGCTCACAGGAAGAAGAACATCGCCATCTTTTCCCTTGAAATGCCCCGAAGCCAGCTGGCCATGAGGATGCTGTGCGCCGATGCCCGGGTGGACATGCAGGCGGTGCGTCACGGGACGCTCCGGGACGAGGACTGGCTCAGCCTCTCGGATGCTCTGGGACCGCTGTCCGCCTGCGGCATCTACATCGACGACACCTCCGGCATCACGCCGACCCAGCTGCGTTCCAGGTGCCGCCGCCTCAAAATGGAGCACGACCTGGACTGCGTGGTGGTGGATTACCTGCAGCTGATGGTCTCGGACGGCCGGGCAGAGAACCGGCAGAACGAGGTCAGCGAGATTTCCCGCAGCCTCAAGGCGATCGCCAAGGAACTGGACGTGCCCGTTGTGGCCCTGGCCCAGCTTTCCCGCGCAGACGCCCAGCGCAGCGACAAGCGGCCCATTCTCTCGGATCTGCGCGACTCCGGCGCCATCGAGCAGGATGCCGATGTCATCATGTTCCTGCACAGGGAAGAATACTACAATCCGGAGACCACCGATAAAAACGTGGCGGAGGTCATCGTGGCCAAACAGAGAAACGGCCCGCTGGGGACCATCAAGCTGGCCTGGCTGGGCCAGTATACCCGTTTTGCCAACCTCCAGAGGGTCCAGGGAGCTTGAGATGTACACACAAACTGATCTGGATGCCTGCGCCAGGACGCTGAGGTCGCGCAGGCTCTTCATGGCCGGACTGATCGCCGTCCTGCTCGCGGCGGAAGCCGCCCTGTTTTCCTTCCGCCTTGGCTGGGGCTGCGCCGCCGTTGTCGTACTGGGTCTGGGAAGCTGTGTCGCCGGCTTTGATCTGATCCTCCGGCCGGCCTCTTCCTACAGCCGTTTCCTGAATGCCCAGCAGTCCGCCCTTGTTCATGAGATTCGGGGCATCTACCTCCAGACCTCCCCGCAGCTGGTCACCCAGGAAGGGGTCTACTTCCGGGAGATCCTGATCAATATCTATAAGGATAAGAAAAGCGACGGCCTGCGCCGGTTCCTTCTGGACAGCCGCAAATCGCTGGAGGGTGTCCGGGAGGACGATATACTGACGCTTTGCTACTCCGGCAACGTGATCCGGGATTACAGGAAAGAGGTCGCAGGATAAATGAACATTTCCACCCGCATTTTTCAAAAGGCCAGCTGCCCCGGCAGACTGGCCTTTGCTGCTGTCGCGGCAATGATCGTCCTGTCCCTGTTTGTACTGAACCTGCACACCCCGATGCAGATGGATGACTACGACTATTCCTTCAGCTGGGCGACGGGGGAGAGGATCACACGGGCCGGTCAGATTCCCGCCAGTCTCCTTTCACACTACCGCCTCTGGGGCGGACGGCTCGTGACCCATGGACTCACCCAGCTGTTTCTGCTGCTGCCGGAGGCGGTGTTTGACCTGCTCAACGCCCTGGCCTATCTTTGTCTGCTCCTCGAGGTCCTCTATCTGTCCGGTCAGCTGGCGGGCGGCTCCTCCTGGGCGCTGCTGCTGCTGCTTCATGCAGTGCTTATGGCATGGCTGCCCTTCTTCGGTACGGTCTTCCTGTGGCTGGACGGATCGTGCAACTACCTGTGGGGGACCCTCATCGCGCTGCTGCCCCTGGTCCGGGAGCACAGCCGGGGGAACAGGCCGTCCTCCCCGGCAGACTGGCTCCTCTGGCTGCCCCTGTCGCTTGCAGCCGGATGGACCAATGAGAACACCGCCCCAGCCGTACTGGTCACCTCTGCGCTCCTTCTTTTTCGGAAAGGAAGGAACAGGACGGCATTTGACTTCGCATGCCTCCTGTTCCAGACTGCCGGGGTGCTGCTGCTGCTGCTGGCGCCGGGGAACTTCTCCCGTGCTGAATCCTATTCATTCCTCCAGTTCCTGCTTTCCACAGCCCTGCGGACAGTGCGCGTACTCTACTATGCGGTGGTCTATACCGCTCCCGCCCTGACCGCGCTGATCCTGCTGCTCGCCCTGAATCCCGGACAGGCTGCCCGCCTTTGGCCCCTCATTGCCTGCGCGGCACTGTCGGTGCTGGCGCTGGCAGCCTCGCCGGAAGTCTCGGACCGGGTCTATACCGGCACGCTCTTCCTGCTCCTGATTCCCGCCTGCCGGCTTTCGGGCACGCTGCTGGAGGAGCATGCCTCCGCCCGCCGCGCCCTTTTGTGGGTGCTTCCGGTGCTCCTGGTCCTGCTGCTTTCTCAGACCCGGGTTGCCCTGCAGGATGTCACGCAGCAGGAGGCACGCCTTCAGGCCAATCAGGCGGCAATCCAGGCGGCCCGGGAGGCGGGGGAGTCCCGCGCCTTCCTCCGTGATGTTCCGGGGCTTTCTCCCTTCACCATGGACAATCTGCTCTCCGGGGACAGCGGGGAATGGCCCAACCGCACCCTGGGGGTCTACACTGGTCTTGAAATTCTCAGAAGCCCCGACGGCACCCCATCCCTCCCGTAAAACGGGAAGGTGCCCTCAGAAAGCCGGTGCCCGGAAGAGACAGCAGGCCCCCGGTCCCGGGAAGGAGAAGATGCGGAACCCGGCTACGTTTTTTTCTTGACAACCCCGAATGGCATAATTATAATTCCGCTTGATGCGTATTTCACGAAAGGAAGAGATTCTTCATGAAGAAACTATTGGCATTCCTGATGCTCATGATTCTGGTGATCGGTCTGACCGGCTGCAATCTGGTGGGCTATGATGAGAACATGGACAACAGCCAGATCGTGGCAAAAGTCAACGGCAAGGACATCACCAAGGGAGAGTGGAAGGAATTCCGGACCTCTCTGGCAAATTATTATCAGCAGTATTATGCCCAGTACTTTGGCGTCAACTCCCGTCTGACCGATGCGGACATCGCCGCCTACGGGGACGCTGCCCTCGAGCAGCTCATCCAGTCCCACGTGGTCGAGGACAAGATGGAGGAGCTGGGCATCCGTCCTCTTTCGGAAGAGGACCAGAAGGATGTGGAGTCCTATGCTGACTCCATGCTGTCCTTTTACAAATCCCTCCTGAGGTACCAGAACTATCCGGAACTGGAGACCGTGGAGGAGGAGCAGGAGCGCCTGGCATCCGTCGAAACCCCGGATGAGGCCACCCCGAAGGCAACCATGACCAATGAGGAACTGGATGCCAAGCTCAACCAGGACCTTGAAGCCTATGGATATACCCGTGAAATGCTGATCAAGCAGCGCACCTCCGAGGTGGAGGAGAACAAGCTGCGTGAGATCGCAACCAAGGATGTGGCCGTCACTGATGAACAGGTCAAGGAGAACTTTGACAAGCGCGCCGCGGAGCAGAAGGAATCCTATGACGCCACGCCCAGCGGCTATGCCACAGCCGTCAGCAACAATACGGATGCCTTCTATGTTCCTGAAGGGTATCGGGGCGTCAAGAATCTGCTGATCAACATCAGCAGCGAGAACAAGAGCAAGATCACTGAACTGGAATCCACGATTTCCTCCGCCAAATCCACGCTGGAGACCGCCCAGAGCCATCTGGAGGAAGACTTGAAAGAGGATACCTCCTCCATGAGCGAAGAGGAAAAAGCGGCTCATGCGGAACATGAGGATGCCCTCAAAAAGCAGATCGACGAAAGCAGCGCGGCCCTTGAGTCCGCCACCTCCGAGCTGGAGAAGATCAGGGCGGCCGCTTTTGCGGAGATCCAGGACAAGGCCGCCGCGGCACTTGCGCGCGCCCAGTCCGGCGAGTCCTTTGATGCCCTCATCGAGGAGCTCGGAGAGGATCCCGGCATGCGCTCCGAACCCGCCAAGACCCGCGGCTATCTGGTCTGCGAAGGCCTCAAGCTCTATGAACAGCCCTTCCAGGATGCCGCCATGGCCTTGGAAAAGGTCGGGGATATCAGCCCCCTGGTGCAGACCAGCTACGGCTTCCACATTCTCCAGTACGCGCAGGACATCCCGTCCGGGACGGTTGAATATACCGATGAGATCCGTGAAAAGCTCCACCAAGAGCTGCTCACAAGCGCCCAGGAAGCCGCCTACAACGCGGCGATTACCCAGTGGGTTACCGAAGCGGATACCAAAACTTTCCCGAATGTGATGAAATAATCGATTTTCCTGTAAATTCTGCTTGCAAAACAGGGACGTCAGTGATAAACTGGCTTCTGTAAGTCTTGGGCTCCAGAAGGAGGTGTTTTCATGGGTAAAGTATGTGAGGTTTGTGGAAAAGGCGCAATGAGCGGCCATCATGTGAGCCACTCCAACCGCAAGACGAATCGTGTCTTCCTTCCGAATACTCAGCACGTTCGCGTGAAGGTGGACGGAGCTGTACGTCATATGAATGTCTGTACACGCTGTCTGAGAAGTGGTAAAGTCGAGCGCGCGCTTTAATTCATCCAACAGCCCTTTTTCAGATCGAAGAAGGGCTGTTTTTCTTTTATCTCCAGCTCCGTCTTGTGCATCCGCATGCAATTCAGTATAATTTATCTGGTTTAAACGATATCCGTGGGTAGGAGGAACGTTTATGGAATGCAAGATCAACAATGAACTTGGCCAAATTACCATTAATGAGGAAGTCCTGCTGAAAGTGGCCGGGTATGCGACCTTGGAGTGCTACGGCATTGTGGCCATGTCCAGCAAACGGGCCAAGGACGGCCTTGTGGAATGGCTGGGAGGCGAGAACCTCACCAAGGGCGTAGACCTGCGGGTGACGAATGAAGGGATTGACATCGATCTGTACATCATCGTGGAATACGGCGTCTCCATCGTGGAAGTCTGCAAGATCATCCGGTCCCAGGTATGCTACAAAATTGAGAATATGACTGGTGCAAAGGTGCGCAGAGTGAATGTGTCCGTGGAAGGCATCCGCATCTGATCCCATTGAAAATGGAGGCGAAATGATTGACACCGAAGAGTATTGACGGGCTTTTGCTGAAAGAGATGCTCATTGCCGGGGCAACCCTCCTTGACATCAACCATGAAGAGGTGGATTCCCTCAATGTCTTCCCGGTACCTGATGGGGATACGGGAACCAACATGTCTCTGACCATGAAATCCACCGTCAAGGATATTGAACCCCTGGATGAGCACAGCGCGTCAGCGATTATGAAAGTGGCATCCAAAGGCGCCCTCAAGGGCGCACGGGGAAATTCCGGCGTGATTCTCTCCCAGATTCTGCGCGGTTTTTCAAAATCCCTGGATAATGCCGAAACCATCGACCAGGCTGCGTTTGTGGCCGGACTGAAGAAAGGCTCCGAGACTGCCTACAAGGCGGTCATGAAACCCAAGGAAGGCACCATCCTCACCGTCATCCGCGTTATTTCGGAGGACGCTGAGCGCTACAGCATCCGTCATCCCGACAACCTGAGCGGGCTGCTGGACAAGATCGTCAAAAGCGGCGAAGTCATTCTGGAGAAAACTCCGGACATGCTGCCCGCCCTCAAGCAGGCCGGCGTGGTGGATTCCGGCGGACAGGGCCTTCTGTATGTGCTCAAGGGCTGGCGGGCCGCCTATCACGGAGAGAAGATTGAAAAAGCTCCCGCGGAACCGGAGGTCCCCTCTCCCGAGGAAGAGACCCCCGCCACCCTGGAGACGCTCAAGTTCCGTTACGAGGTATCCTATCTCATCAAGTATCTGGGCGAAAGCGTCACGGAGGATGATGTCAACAAGTTCCGGACCCGCCTGACCCGCATCGGCGAAAAGGTGTCCGTGGAGAACGGCCCGGATTCCGGCCTCAGTGTCCGCCTGTGCACCAATGTCCCCGGAAAGTGCATCCAGTATGCCTGTGACCTGGGCGAGGTGGTGGACCTGAAGTTTGACAACCTGGCCGAAAAGATCCGCGAGCGCATTGCCGGGGAGCAGGCGAAGGCGCAGGCGGAGGAGCAGGCGCGTCGTGAAGCGGAAGAGGCGGAACGTGCCGCCGGTGCAGCCGCCCAGGCCGCTCCCGTCGAAAATGCGGCTCCCCTCAATGAATACGGATTTGTGGCCGTGTCCATCGGCTCCGGCTTCTCCCAGATCTTCACGGAACTGGGGGTCAGCCAGATCGTGGAGGGCGGTCAGACCATGAATCCCAGCATCGAGGACATCCTGGCAGCCATCAACCGGGTGGATGCCAGAAATGTGTTCGTGCTGCCCAACAACTCCAACATCGTGCTTGCGGCCACCCAGGCCGCGGAACTGTCCGAGAAGACGGTCTGCGTGCTGCCCACCAAGAACACCGCCATGGGCATCGGCGCCGTCATCGCCTTCGAGCCGGATGCCGATCTGGAGACCAACCGCCGGAAGATGACCGAAGCCAGTGAAAACGTCAAAACCGGTCAGATCACCTACGCCGTGCGGGACACGGTCTTTGAGGACAAGGAAATCCACGAGGGGGACATCATCGGCATCCACAACGGCTGCATCGAGGTGGTGGGCCGCAGTGTCCATGACATCGCAGTGGACCTGGTGCGCTCCGTGGTGGAGGAATCGGATTCCCTCATCACCATCTATTACGGACAGGATGTCAAGGAGGAAGATGCCACCGCCCTGGCGGGTGAAATCTCCACCATCTATCCGGAGATGGATGTGGAGGTTCAGTACGGCGGACAGCCCCTGTACTACTATCTCATCGCCACCGAGTAACATCCGGCCGCCTCTGACATCTGCCAGGGGCGGTTTCTCATTGTCAGGAGCATCCATGAGCGACATCTCGACACTTCGCGGCTTCGGCGCAAAGCGCACGGAGGGCCTCCGGGCGGAAGGCATCCGTGACACGCTGGACCTGCTGCGTTTTTTTCCCTGCGATTATCATGACTGCCTCCAGCCCCTTACCCTTGACAGGGTGCCTGCGGGGGAGGCCTGCTGCTTTACCGGGACCCTCCTCAAGGGCCCCGCAGTCATCTCCGGGGGATACATCACCCGGGTGACCCTGGAGAGCGGGGGAAAGCACTGTACCTGCATGTGGTTCAACATGTCCTGGATCGCCCGGAAACTGCACGAGGGGGAGACCCTGGTCCTGTACGGGCGCATCCAGCCGGACCGCCACGGCAGGCCGGCATGCTACAACCCCGTCTTTGAAACTCCGGGGCAGATCACGCCGGTATACCGGCAAATCAAAAGCATCGGACAGAAGCTTCTGCGGGACACGATCCGCCATCTGCTTTCCACCGATGTCCCCGAGGACTGGATGGCCCCCTCCTTTCTGGCGCGCTATGAACTTCCGGACCTGCGCCATGCGCTTTGCCGGATTCATTTCCCGGGTACAAGGGAGGAACTGCTGCAGGCGCGGCGCCGCTTTGAGCTGGAGGAAATGCTGGTCTGGCAAACCCTCTTCACCGGTCTGCGGCGACGCACGCCCCAGGAGGACCCCCTTGCCGTCAATGAGGCCTGGCTGTCCGAGCTGTTTGGACGTCTGCCCTATACCCCCACCGGGGCGCAGATGCGCTGCATCCGGGAGATCATTTCGGACCTGAACGGGAAAACCCTCATGACCCGTCTGGTGCAGGGGGATGTGGGCTGCGGGAAGACGCTGATCGCCATTGCCGCGCTGTACCTGGTGGCCCGCTCCGGCGCCCAGGCCGTGCTCATGGCTCCCACGGAAATCCTGGCCCAGCAGCATTACGCGCAGGTCTGCCGCCTTCTGGAGGGAAGCGGCATCTCCTGCGGGCTGCTGGTGGGGAGTCTGCCGGCAGCCCAGCGGCGCGAGGTCCACCGGCAGCTTGCAGAAGGGGAGCTGTCCCTGGCGGTGGGGACCCACGCTCTGCTTTCCGAAGGGGTCCGCTTCAGGGATCTCCGGCTGGTCATCACCGACGAACAGCACCGCTTCGGTGCGAGGCAGCGTACCGCCCTGGAGGAAAAGGGGGCCCGCACCCATGTCCTGGTCATGAGCGCCACGCCCATCCCCAGAACCCTGTCGATGGTGCTCTTTGGCGACCTGGACCTGTCGGTGGTGGACGAACTTCCCCCGGGGCGCAGGCAGGTCCGTACACGCGTGGTTCCGGAGGAGCGGCGTGAGGCGATGTATGCCTTCATCCGGGAACAGGCGTCCGCGGGGCAGCAGGCATATGTCGTCTGCCGACTGATCGGGAAGGGCGAAACGGAGTTCAGCGTACACAGCGCCATCTCCGAAGCGGAGCATCTGAGAGAGGTGCTGGCGCCTGCCCGGGTCGGTCTGGTCCATGGAAAGATGAAAAAGGAGGAGCAGGAGGAGGTTCTCCGGCGCTTCCGCGGGAAGGACATCCATGTGCTGGTGGCCACCACGGTCATTGAAGTGGGCGTGGATGTGCCTGACGCCACCATCATGGTCATCGAGGATGCCGCCGGCTTCGGCCTGGCCCAGCTGCACCAGCTGCGCGGCAGGGTCGGGCGGGGGAACCTGGAAAGCTGGTGTTTCCTCATGGCTGAGAAAAACGAACGCCTCGCGTGCCTGTGCGCCACCTCGAACGGCTTTGAGATCGCGGAGACAGACCTGCGCCTGCGGGGTGCGGGGGAGTACTTCGGCGCGCAGCAGCACGGACAGGGCCGATTCCCTGCGGAGCTGTTCACCGGAGATTCCGCTGCCGCCCTCCAGACCCGCGAGGCCTTTGAGATTCTCCGGGACCAGTACCCGGAGATGCTGAAGTACCTGCAGGGCCGGGCGCGCGAATACGCCGCCAGCGAGGGAATCCTCACTTCAGTAAACTGAACTGCGTCAGATTTCCAAAGAACCGCCCCCGAAAAACTGGTAATTATTTCCTGTTTTCCGCTCATCTTTTTGCCATTATTGAAAAAAATGATTGCAAAATATAGAAAAACCGAATATAATCTGTGAGTCACAGGGCGCCACACTATATCTTGCGCCCGTATCTGTAACATGATCTAGTTTTCAAGGAGGAGAAGACTGAATGACAAAGTATGTCTATCTGTTCAAGGAAGGCAATGCGGAAATGCGGAACCTTCTGGGCGGAAAAGGCGCCAACCTGGCTGAAATGACCAACCTTGGCCTGCCGGTTCCCCAGGGCTTTACCATCACCACGGAAGCCTGCACCCGGTATTACACCGATGGAAAGGTCATCGGCGAGGACATCGTTGAGCAGATCTATGCCGCGCTGGCTGAGACGGAAAAAATCTCCGGCAAGAAGTTCGGTGATTTTGACAATCCTTTCCTCGTTTCCGTCCGTTCCGGTGCCCGTGCATCCATGCCCGGCATGATGGATACCATTCTGAACCTGGGACTCAATGATGTCGCCGTCAAGGGCCTGGCCAACCTCACCCAGAATGAGCGCTTTGCCTACGATGCCTACCGCCGTTTCATCCAGATGTTCTCGGACGTGGTTATGGAGGTTCCGAAGAGCCATTTTGAGAAACTGATCGATGAAATCAAGAAGGAAAAAGGCGTTACCTATGACGTTGAGCTGACCACGGAAGACCTGAAAGAGCTGGTAAAGCGCTTTA